>CAYORY010000048.1:0-12259 GCA_964406435.1 uncultured Roseivirgaceae bacterium
TTTCAACTTGAAAGGGCTTCCTTTGCGAAAGCATTTTGAACCCATTAGATTCGCACCAAAAATCCCCAATACATGAACATCCACGAGTATCAAGCCAAAGAAATTCTAAAATCGTACGGTGTAACCATTCAGGAAGGAATCGTTGCTGAAAATCCCGATAAAGCTGTAGAAGCAGCGAAGCAACTGCACCGAGATACAGGTACAAGCTGGTACGTAATAAAGGCGCAAATACATGCCGGCGGGCGAGGGAAAGGAAAAATAGAGGAAACAGGATCGAATGGGGTGGTACTGGCCAAAAGCCTGGATGAGGTGAAGCCAAAAGCAGAAGCCATCATCGGTGGGAAATTAGTCACGCACCAGACAGGCCCTGAAGGCAAAAGAGTGAACAAAGTGCTGATCGCGCAGGACGTGTACTACCCTGGCGAAAACGAACCGAAAGAATATTATATCTCCATCCTGCTAGACAGAGCTACTGGTCAAAACGTGATCATGGCCTCTACCGAAGGTGGAATGGACATAGAAGAAGTCGCAGAAAACACGCCCGAGAAAATTTTTAAAGAATGGATCGACCCAGCCGTGGGATTGCAAGGTTTTCAGGCGAGAAAAGTAGCATTCGCCTTGGGCTTGGAAGGTGAAGCATTCAAAGGAATGGTGAAATTCATCAACTCGTTGTACAACGCATTCCTTGGAACAGACTCGTCCATGTTCGAAATCAACCCGGTACTGAAAACGTCTGATAACAAAATACTGGCCGTGGATGCCAAGGTGGATTTGGACGAAAATGCGCTCTTCAGACATAAAGACCTTGCCGAACTAAGAGACAAATCCGAAGAAGATCCTGCCGAAATTGAAGCCGGGGAATTTGGCCTGAACTATGTGAAACTAGATGGAAACGTGGGCTGCATGGTGAATGGAGCCGGACTGGCCATGGCCACTATGGACATCATCAAACTCTCAGGCGGAGAGCCTGCCAACTTCCTGGACGTTGGAGGCGGGGCAAATGCCAAAACCGTGGAAGCCGGATTTCGAATCATCTTGAAAGACCCCAATGTAAAAGCCATTCTGATCAACATATTCGGAGGAATAGTACGCTGCGATAGAGTGGCCAACGGTGTGGTGGAGGCTTATAAAAACATAGGAACCATCAACATACCGATCATTGTCCGATTACAAGGAACCAATGCAGAAGAAGGTGCTCAAATCATCGAAAATTCCGGTTTGAAAGTAACCTCAGCGATTGTCCTGAAAGATGCCGCAGACAAAGTGCGGGAGGTGCTGGCTTAGTGGTGCGGCCATACGGCGAGCATGATAAGAAAGGTCCCGAGAGGAACTGATTGTATAGACAGGGTCCAGTTCATCTATGACGTATGCGACATCCCTGCTGACGAACTCAAGCCCTTCCAAGTGGAAACAGGATTCGCCGAATGCTCAGCTGTGAAGTAGAAAAACAGTCTGTAATCTCGGTTACTCCACTAGTCACTTTTTCTTATTTTTCATCCCGAATCTACCTAGATTCGTCTCTTTAAAATTTCAACAACATGAAAAAAACCCTTCTTCACTTGTCGTGGGTAGCTGCATCCCTTTTTTTTGCGGCTTGTTCGACTGACAGCTCTCAAAACTCAACTGACTTGAAACCACCTATTGCCGAAAAGAAAGACTCTGTGCTTTCCATTCACGGATACGAACGTGTAGACCCTTACTTCTGGATGCGCCTCACTGACGACCAAAAAACCGCCGAGCAGCCCGATGAGCAGACCCAGAAAGTGCTGACCTACCTCAACCTGGAAAACGACTACACTCGTGAGGTCATGAAGCAAACCGAAGACCTCCAGCAGAAGCTCTACGACGAAATTGTGGGCAGGATCAAGCAAGACGATGAGTCCGTACCCTACTTTCAAAACGGCTACTGGTACTATACCCGATTCGAAGAAGGAAAAGAATACCCCATCTATGCCCGTAAGAAAGGCACGTTGGAGGCCGAAGAAGAAATCCTGCTCAATGTAAACGGCATGGCCGAAGGCCGTAGCTACTACGATGTGGGAGGAATGAACGTAGGACCAACCAACATGATGGTTGCTTTCGGTGAGGATACGCTTTCGCGCCGTGTATACACCATCAAATTCAAAGATCTTGAGACAGGGCAATACCTCCCAGATGAAATCCCCAACACTACCGCCGGAGGTGCCTGGTCAAACGACGGGCTGTACTATTTCTACACTACCAAAAACAAAGTTTCCCTGCTTTCAGAAAAAGTGTGGAGACATAAACTGGGTACGGATGTTTCTCAGGACGAACTGGTGTATGAAGAGAAAGACCCAAGCTACTACATAGGCGTGTACAAGTCCAAGTCCGACAAGTTCATCACCATCTGGAACAGCAGCACACTCGTTTCAGATTATCATATTTTGAATGCCGATAATCCCACCGGGAAATTCCAGCAATTCATCCCCAGAGGCGACAAGCACGAGTACAGCATTTATCATTTCGAAAACAAATTTTACATCCTCACCAATCAGGACGCAACGAATTTCCGACTCATGGAAACCCCTGACAATGCCACCAGCATGGAAAACTGGAAAGAAGTGATCGCCCACCGAGAAGACGTGTTGCTGGAAGACATAGACATTTTCAGGGAGTTTATGGTCGTGCAGGAAAGAAGCAACGGACTCACCAACCTACGCGTGATTAACCAGAAAACCGACGAGGAGCACTATCTGGACTTTGGCGAAGAAGCCTACATGGCCTTCACCACCACCAACGTGGATTTCAACACCGACTTGTTGCGATTCAACTACCAATCCATGACCACACCTAGTTCCACCTATGACTACAATATGAAGACCAAAGAAAAGGTCTTGAAAAAGCAAGCAGAGGTCGTAGGAGGTCACAATCCTGAGGATTACAAAACCGAAAGGATTTGGGCTACAGCCAGAGATGGCGTGAAAGTGCCTATTTCTATTGTCTACAAAAAAGGCTTTGAGAAAAATGGAAATGACCCTCTCCTACTCTACGCCTACGGCTCCTACGGCAGCACCATTGATGCATACTTCAGCTCCGTGAGGCTATCACTTTTGGATCGTGGGTTTGCGTTTGCAATTGCCCACATTCGAGGTGGTCAGTTGATGGGAAGACAATGGTATGAGGATGGAAAAATGTTCAAAAAACAAAACACCTTTAACGATTACGTAGACTGCTCTAAGTTCCTGATAGACGAAAAATACACCTCCGCTGATCATCTCTACGCCATGGGCGGCAGTGCAGGCGGCTTGCTCATGGGAGCGATCGTGAACATGAACCCTGAGCTTTATAATGGAGTAGTTGCCGCAGTTCCTTTCGTGGATGTGGTGAGCACCATGCTCGACGAAACCATTCCACTGACTACCAATGAATTTGACGAATGGGGAAATCCTAAGAACAAAGATTCTTACGAATACATGCTCTCCTACTCGCCATACGATCAGGTGAAAGAACAGGACTACCCCAACATGCTGGTGACTACCGGCCTTTTTGACTCGCAGGTGCAATACTGGGAGCCAGCCAAGTGGGTGGCCAAGCTGCGCGACATGAAAACGGACAACAACATTCTGATCATGGACTGTGACATGGAAGCCGGACACGGTGGCGCGTCAGGACGATTCAAGCGATACAAAACTACCGCGCTCGAATATGCCTTCCTGCTGGACTTGGAAGGAATCAAGGAATAAAAATTGCAAAAATCATAAAAGAAAAGGGGCAGCCGCCCCTTTTTTATTTTCAATCCAGTCAACCTGAAAGTATCTTAATGAGTAAATAAAATCCCAACATTATGATCTTTTTCAGAACCATCGCTTCATTCCTTCACGATAAGGAATACCGAGACCTGCTCATCACCACTAACATCATCCTAGCGATTGGTACAGTATTCTACCATTACATCGAAGGTTGGACTTGGCTAGACTCACTCTACTTTTCAGTGATCACACTCACGACCATTGGTTATGGGGATTTTTCTCCCGTCACGGATGCGGGTAAGATTTTTACTCTTCTTTATATCATCATAGGACTTGGAGTGATCCTGAGCTTTATTCAGACCATTCATCATCATTATCAAGAGACCCGAAAGGAGCGAAAAGACAAACTGACTTTGAATGACCAAGTCTGACTTAGACTCTTCGTTCCTCAGAGTGACGCGCGTAAAAAACCTGCTCTCAGCCCTTGTTGATGTTTCACCAACATTTTTATGAGATGCCGGAATTAATCCGGCAATTATAAAAAACCTCAACGCTTCGTGAAAAGTCGATGGTCAAGTATCATCGGCTTGGTATCCACCACCCTGACCTGATCAAAATCTCCGTGAAGTGGATTCAGGAGAAAGTTGCACTCGGAAGAGATGATAGCACTTGGCACTTTCAAGCACAGTCCACCGCTCTCAAGGAATTGCCTTCCTATAGTAACCGTGCTGCTTCGATGCGGAAAGCCGTTCCATCCATCAGGCAGTTCCTTAGGTTCTTCGATAGTGAGATGATCAGGGAAGTGGATTTCCGACAAATAAAGATGGTTGTTGAAATGGCCGGAGGACAAGTTCGCCACGATTTCCAGAGCCGCTAAAGACACGTGTTCGGAGGTATATAACATGGGCAGTCCCTTCGGATTCCATCTGCCTCCATACAGTGCAGCGCCCGTACCCGAAAGATCCTTGGCGTGAAGTTTTGAAGAAATACGGTATAGCACCATCACGAATACACACCGTGCTGGATTCTGCCAAGGAGATCGCCGATCATTCCTATGCCCGTATCGTTATTGATGAAGTGGATGGGTTTTTCTCCACCGAGCGCAATCAAGGGTGCATTGAGCCAGCTTTTGAAGGCCTCCGAGCTACCCAAAACGTACCGACCCTGATTGTATAAAGAAGCAATCTGGAGCACCCTATCACTTATCGCAGGACTGAGTACATCATTCTCCTTGTATTTTTCTATGGTGCGCTTGGAGGTAGGTAGTAGCTTAGAGAACTCGGTCAGATTGAGGCCTGTCTCTGCCACGATCACTAGCAAATCAGATTTTGAAATGCCCTCTGAGGCGGCTCGATATTTTACGGCTGGGTCATTGACGATAGAATCCATACCTAATGGTACGAATTATTTCGCTTAATGATGCGAAATAATTCGTAATCCTATTGGAAATCTCTTATTAATCCACCAGTGAGTCTCATGAGAGTTATCTTCGAATCTATGAGATTGTACATTGACTGCAACTCCTGAATAGCAGCTGACAGCTTGTTGTTCTGAACATCCCTGTAATCGAATGAGTTGATAGAACCATTACGAAATCTTTCCTCCGAATTTTTCAGGTTTATGTCAGCCGCCTCTCGCTTCCTTCTGTTAATCTCATAAAGCTGTCGCCGGATGCTGTACTGATCGTACGCATCCAACAAATCCTTAGAAACGCTCTGTTCCATTTGTTCCACTCTTAAGTTTCCGATATCTTCTTGCACTAGGGCATTGCGAATTGCCCTGTTGATGCGCTTTCCATCAAATAAATTGAAGGTTAAGGTGAAATTAGCGAAGTACGTACCGGACTTATTAATGAAAGTCTCGTCTGGGGGGACAAATCCCGGAGCAGATAATTCCGCAGATCGTAAGTCCAGTGAACTTCGGTTCCAATTGTAACCGGCATTCATTGATAATGTCGGAAACTGATCCGCACGTTGTTGTCGAGTGGTCAACTCCAAAACGGATTGCGTAAGGTAAATCTTTTCAATGTCAACATTTCCCGAAAGTGCCTGACCTTTCAAATCCTCCAAGTTGTAAACCGTTTGTTCCAGAGTAAGAGTATCTGTCAATGTATAGAATTTATTTAACTCTGGTTCAGCGAGAACCACGTTCAGATTTCTGAAAGCATTGTTGAGGGCAAGTTGTTGGTTGATATAGTTGGCAGAATCTGTCAAAAAATTGTTCTCTTCAAGTAGAACATCAGATGTTACCGCACCACCCAAATCTTGCTTGGTTTTGATGTATCTAAACTTATCCGATGAAAGGTCCAACTGCTTCTCAAATTCATCCAGGCGTCCTTGCTCTAACACGGCTAGATAATATGCCGATATGATTGCTTGAAGTGTATTAGCGACAACCACGTCAGCATTCTTGTAAGACTCAGCTTCCAGCTGCTCAAATCGTCGTTTGGATATTATGGCTTTATTACCCTGGAACAAGGTCCAGTTTACCGAACCTCCAGGCTGAAGAGAATAATTTCTGATATCCTTAGTTTCCAGTTCCGGATAAAAAACTCCCTGAAAGAATTGATTTTGACCGGTATTTTTAGATATTGAATTGTTACTAGCGGCATTCAACTGCACAGTAGGCAAACGACCTGCCGCTCCCCACTCATTGTTATTCACTGCGGTTTCAATATTCTTCTGCTCTATCAAAATGCCATAGTTCCGCTGAAGGCCGAGCTGTATGGCGTCACTCAAAGAAAGTGGCTCCTGGGCAGAGGCGAGAAGGACACAAAAAAGGCCAAGTAGAAAAATTGATTTCTTCTTCATTAGTAGTGTAGTCAGTGCGGTTTAGGCAAGTAGTCTGCTTTTGATAGCTTCAAAAGTTTGCATGGCTCTATGTGTGGCTTTTGTCTCTAGCAGGTCCACTTCAGTGGATCCGTCGCGATACACCAGCACACTTTTCTCCTCTCGCTGGATGGCCATGAGACCTTGAGGGTCGATCTGACGATCAAACAAATCGCCAATGTCCAAGCGCTTTTTTATCTCGATTCCAAGGTCCGTTTTCTTGATGCTGAATTTCCAGAGGTTCATGATCCTTATGATTCCTTTGAACAGTAATGTCAACCCAACTATGCCCAAAACCCCGAGAATAAGTACAAGGAAGAAAGTGCCTGCCGATAGTCCATTTTCCAAAATCCCCAGCACACCACCAACCGCTCCTACAATCTGGAAGCTCAAAAGTAAGCCAACAATCAGGGTCAGAATGTCCACCATTTTTGCGGTCCGAGACCTCCCAATGGTGAAATTTCTCGGATCATCCATTTCGTTCAGTTTGTATCCCAGATTGCCGAGATAGCTAAGGTTATTGAGTTCCCTTCTCTCCTCTTCAATGGCATCAATCAACATCTGGCGTTCGCTTTCGTACCCACTCGGCACTTCATTTTCGAGCGATTCGGCGAGTTGCACTTTTGCTTCGAAATTAAGGTGCTCACTGTCCTTTAGGAGCTCCACCAATTCATTCTCTGTAAACTCCTTGTATTTTTCCTTGTACATCATGATCAGGCAGCTTTGGTGTATTCGTCTAGTCTTTCTTCGTCTATAATCACCCGCTCTACCTGCTCGCGCACGGGTTTCTCGCCTGTCCACATCCAGGTAAACAGCACCCTCAAATCATTGACAAAGACGATCAAAACGGGGAAGAAAAGCAGAATGATAGCAGTACCTATGAGTACGCCGTAGGCCACCGAGATCGCCATCGGGATGAGGAACTGCGCTTGAAAACTCGTTTCCATAATCAGTGGGTAAAGCCCAAGAACGGTGGTCATGGATGTGAGCATAATCGGACGGAACCTTGCGACACCTGCTCTGTAAGCGGACTCCTTTACGGTGTAACCCTCATTCTTCACCAGGGTGTTGAATTTAGCCAGGAAGACAACCGCATCGTTGATGATTACACCAGATAGCGCCACCATTCCCCAGGCAGAAAGTAAAGAAACCGGCATCTGCTTGTCTGGTGACATCCAATCTTCAATTCCATGCCCGAGCATAGCTCCCATCCAGCCAAGTGGGATCATAAGGATGATCATCAATGCCTGATAAAGTGATCGGAAAGTGATCATGAGTAAGAAGATGATCATCACAAATGCTCCACCGAAGAAGAGTCCAATCTCAGCACTGGCCTGAGCGCTTTCTTCCGATTGCCCGCCCATATCAATGACTACCGACGGATAGTTTGCGCTAAGACTTGGGATGATATTGTTCTGAATGTTTTGGATAATCGGCGGCACTTCCCCAAAAGGATCGATCATATCGGCCTCCACGGTGATCGCTCGCGACCCATTAAAGTGCCTGATGCCCGATACGCCACGCTCGATGTTATACTCTGCCAATTGCTCCAACGGAATCTCCTGCCCTGCTGTCGTTTTTACTTTAATATCTTCGAGCTGGCTAATGCTCTTTCTATCTTCTTTAGGGTAGCGGACCCATACTTTCAGTTCATCGTTTCCTTTCATGAATCGCTGCACCTCCTCACCAAAGAATCCCTGGCGCATTTGGCTTGTGATCGTGTTGTGAGTAAGTCCCAAAAAATACGCTTCGGGCCTTAGTTCAAACTGCATCTCTCGTCTCCCTACAGGTACATTGTCTTGGATTTCTTTTAGTTCTGGCACCTTGGCCAGTTCATCCTTCAGAAAAACCTTAGCGGCATTCAGCTCATCGTAGTTTTTACCTTTCAGACGAATGGCCACCGGCTTGCCCCACCGATTTCCACCCCCAATTACAAACTTTTCTGCTTCCGGAACAGGGCCTATTTCTGCCCTGATTCTGTTAATCAGGTCAAATTGGTTGAGACCATATTCGTCTAGCTCTCTGTAGAAAATATTGATCATTCCGGTATGAGAACCAGACTCTCCAAGGCCTGAGAAACCAATATTGGTGAAGGTGCTGTTGACAATATCTTCGTCCGTATCTAACTCCTCAAGCATGTCCTTATTCACCTTCCAGATGGCATCTTCGAAGCGCTCAATGTACGTTTCTACTTTTTGCTCTCGCTCTCCTGGTTTGAATTCAATCCCCACATTGAAACTGTTGAATGGGATTTGTGGAAAGAAGGTCGATTTGATTTGGCCACCCATCATCAGGCTCATGACGATTCCCGGGAAAGCGATTAGAAACACAAAGGCGGTCACGTATTTATACCTCATGTTGAATCGCAACATGCGACCGTACAGCTTGTACCTGACGTAATCAATTCCTCCATTCAGCACTTTGCGAATCTTATAGCTTCGAGTGTCTTCCTTCTTCACACGCAGTACCTTCTTACTAGCGAGGTGCGCCGGGAGTACAAAGAAGGCCTCCAGCAGTGAAAAGGCAAGACTAAATATGACCACAAAGGCCATGTCTCGAAGAAACTCAAACCCACCAGAGAGCAGCAGCAGCGGTGTGAATGCAATGATCGTGGTGGTAACAGAAGTGAATACCGCAGGTAGCACCTCCATCGTTCCCTGAACGGCCGCCTTTATTGGATTGCCGTGCTTCTCAAAATGCGAATAGATATTCTCGGCAATCACAATGCCGTCATCGACCAGAATGCCTATGACCAGAATCATCCCAAAAAGGGAGATCATATTCACCGTGAGCCCTACAAAAGAGCCCAAAATAAACATGCCCAAGAATGACGATGGTATGCCCCACGCTACCCAGAATGAAAGTCGAAGACTGAGGAAAAGCCCGAGAGAGATGAGCACTAATACCAGCCCCATGATCCCATTGCTGGTCAGCAAATCGAGGCGTTGATTGAGCATGGTCATGAAATCCCACGTCATGTGAAGAGTGACACCCTCTGCTTTGTAGTTGAAGTCGTCTACGTAAGCAGTCACGGCTTTGGATATTTCCTCCAGGTCTTCGTCTTCCAGTTTTCTTACTTCTATGAACACGGCCTGTTCGCCATTCAGCTTGGACTTGCTGGGGGTTTCAGAAAATTGCTCTTTGATGGTGGCAATGTCCTTAAGAAACAATTGCGAGCCGTCCGGGTTGCTTCGCACGATGATTTCGGCAATCTTCTCCGCATCCGTTTCCTTGGCACGTGAGCGAATGAGAATCTCTTCTTCGGTGGATTTTACCGAACCAGCAGAGATGTCCTGATTGTTTGCCCGCAGGGCACTTGCCACCTGATCGAAGGTGATGTTGTACCTGCGCAGGGTTTCTTCTGATACTTCGATGGATATCTCCAGAGGCGGAAATCCTGACACACCCACTTGGCTGATAGAGCTCATAGCCAGAAGATCATCTTCCACCTGCTCGGCATATGATTTCAGTATTTTCAAATCCACATCTCCCGTCAGTGCCAGCCACTGAGCAGTCGATCTTTGCCGCTGCTTTGCTATGACTGGTTTTTCTGCTCCGGCGGGAAACGAACTAATGCCGTCCACGGCATTTTTCAGTTCGGTGTACACTTCATCTATATCGTATCCCTCCTCGGTCTCTATGCTGATGGAAGCAGAATTTTCAGATGAGGTCGAGGTGTACTCTTCAATACCCGCTATGGAACCGATCGCCTCTTCTATTTTCAGGGTCACCCCTTCTTCCATCTCCTCAGGAGATGCGCCCGGGTATACGACCTGGATATTGATAAACTTGTCGGACTGTGTGGGGAAAAAAGATTTCTTGGTAGAAACCATAGTGACCACCCCACCCACCAGCGTGAGCGCAATGATGATGTTGGCGAGTATTGGAAACTTGACGAAATACTCAACTAAGTCTTTGATTGTCTTCATGGTGGATTAGTTAGATACCGTTCTCACTTTTTCCTTAGACTCTGAGAGCATTTTCTCATCATCATTCTTGGTTTCCAAGTCAATGTCCTTTGATTCCCGCTTAAATACTTTCATATCATTGTGCGCATTGATCATGGGCTCGCTTACAAGGTCAATCCCTTCTTCAAGGCCATTGACGATTGCGATTTCCTGATCGGTGCGGAAAATATTCACTCGCTCCACACTTAGGAGGGAGTCCTTCAGCACGAACACCTCATTGCCATTATAGATAAGATTCCTAGGTATTATCATGCCGTCTTTCACGGTGCGTGAAGGGACTGCCGCTCTCATGAATTGTCCGTCGAATATTTTCTGATCGCTTGGAAAGATCGTGATAAACACATCTACCGTCTGAGTGTTCTCATTTACATAATCACTGATACGGGTGATTCGTCCCTTCCAGCTTTGCTGGGTTTCATCAGAATAAATCTCAGCTGGTGAGCCCTCTTGTATCCACGCAACGTCACTGGTTTCCACAGCTACTTGGAGCTCATGCACACCTGCTCGAATGATTTTGCCGATTCGGGTTCCTGTGTTCACGAATGCACCCGATTGCATCACCACCTCAGATATGCTTCCATCGAATGGGGCATAATACCGGTGCTTTTTCAGCCGCTCCTCGCTGCTTTTAATGGAATAGTAGCTTGAATATATCCCCTGTGTAGCTATAAAGGTCTTCTCCTTGTCTGATTTCGTTTCCGGCAGATCGGGGAACGTTTTGTCAATGCTCAGTCTGCCGAAGTACGTCTCCCAAGCTTTGAAATTATTACTAAAATCAATTTTGAGATCAGGAAGGATGCCTGCTAAATCTTTGAGAAATGTGCTCTTGGCTGCCTTAAGCGTGAGCGAAGCTTCTTCGTCATCCACCGAATACAAAAGCGTACCCTTTTGAAATTTCTGCCCGGCCTTCAATCGAATGCTCCCCTCGGTCATCCGGCCCGAGACCTCAGAAATGAGATCGATCGTTTCTGCCGTCCTGACCCGGCCATAAGATATCACCTGAGTCTCGATATCGCTGTACACCACTTTCTGAGTGTCCACAAACTTTTTCGCTTGAGGTGGTGCTTGCATGGCGGGTGCTTCCCGCTGGCTGGAGAAGTACCCCATCGCCACAAAAGCCACTACGACAATGAGAATACCCGCAGCGACGGTAATGATCTGCTTTTTCATGTAAATAGGAGGTGTTGAGTTTTAATCCTTACTTAGACACAAATTTCTTTTCTTTTGTTTCATGTTGCGGTCGATAAATGATGAACGGACAAATTGGAAGGTCTGCCGCAAAATGGCCGTCTTAGCGGCAGTTTACATCTTGAACTTTTAGCACATACTTTTAGTTAACCTTTGCGATTCAACAAGCCATGAAAGACAAAAGCAAATCTGACGAGTATTGGAGAGAAAAACTAACTCCTGAGCAATACAGAATTCTGGTTCAAAAAGGAACTGAGCGACCTTTTACAGGCCCCTTCCTTGAGAATAAAGACAAGGGCGTGTATGAATGCGCCGCTTGTGGAAATGCCCTCTTCAGCTCTGACACCAAGTACGACTCAGGATGTGGATGGCCGAGTTTTTACGAGCCACTGAACTCTGATGCCGTGGAAGAACACCGAGACACCTCATATGGCATGATCCGAACAGAAATCACTTGCAAAAATTGTGGTGGACATCTTGGGCATGTATTCCCTGATGGCCCAGAGCCCACGGGCATCCGCTATTGCATAAATGGAGGAGCACTTGGGTTTAAGATTGATTCGAT
>CAYORY010000049.1:0-12253 GCA_964406435.1 uncultured Roseivirgaceae bacterium
ATGGATGCCATCTTATCTACTTTTAAGATGCCTTCAGAAACCAACTAACCATGGCAAAAATTAGAAAACAGGAAGCGCTGGATTATCATGAATCAAAGCCCCCTGGCAAAATAGAAATTCGCCCGACCAAGCCACTCAGTAGCCAAAGAGATTTGGCACTGGCGTACTCCCCCGGCGTAGCAGAACCCTGCCTAGCAATTGCCGAAAATCCCGAAGATGTCTATCGCTATACAGCCAAAGGAAATCTTGTAGGAGTTATCACCAACGGAACGGCAGTACTAGGCCTTGGAAACATAGGCCCGGAAGCGTCCAAGCCCGTGATGGAAGGCAAGGGTGTCCTCTTCAAAAAATTCGCTGGAATAGATGTTTTCGATATTGAGATCAACGAACCCGACCCTGATAAATTCATAGCAATAGTCAAATCTCTGGAGCCCACATTTGGAGGCATCAACCTTGAGGACATCAAGGCGCCTGAGAGCTTCAAGATTGAGTCTGCCCTACGAGAACAAATGAGCATCCCTGTGATGCATGACGACCAACATGGCACAGCCATCATTTCCAGTGCTGCCCTGCTGAATGCCCTCGAAGTTGGAGGGAAAAAAATCGAGGAAATCAAGATAGTGGTGGCCGGAGCTGGTGCAGCCGCCATCGCCTGCACCGATCTGTATGTAAGTCTTGGTGCAAGGAAAGAAAACATCGTAATGACGGACAGCAAAGGCTGCATCCGATCAGATCGGGAAAATCTGGACGAGTCAAAAGCCAGATATGCCACGGACAGAAAGGATTGCGAGTCGCTGGAAGATGCAATGAAAGGGGCGGATATGCTACTCGGCCTATCTATCGCAAACACGGTGACTCCAGAAATGCTCAAATCAATGGCGCCCAATCCGATCGTCTTTGCTCTAGCCAATCCCGACCCGGAAATTCCTTACGAATTGGCAATGGACACACGCAAAGACCTTATCATGGCCACTGGACGGTCCGACCATCCTAACCAGGTGAATAACGTGCTCGGATTCCCTTACATATTCCGTGGAGCAATTGACGTCCGATCTACAGCCATCAATGAAGAAATGAAACTGGCCGCCGTGCGAGCCATCGCAGAGCTAGCTAAGGAGCCCGTGCCCGATATGGTCCTTCGTGCCTATCATGAGACGAGTATGTCTTTTGGCCCTGAGTACCTCATCCCAAAACCGATGGATCCCCGATTGATCACCACGATCAGTCCGGCAGTCGCAAAAGCCGCCATTGACTCAGGGGTAGCCAGAATCAAAATCACCGACTGGGAACAATACAATCTTGATTTGCAAGAAAGAGTAGGGATAGACCAGCGATTGATCTCGCGCTTCATCACCAGAGCCAGAAAAGATCCTAAGAAAATCATTTTTGCGGATGCCAACAACCTAAACATTCTGAAGGCTGCTCAAATGGCCAAAGACGTGGGGATTGGCACCCCTATACTCATGGGCAAAGTTTCGGCCATCCAGGAGATGATAGAAGAATACGATCTGGAAGCCATCAAAGATTGTGATATCATAGATCCGAATGATCATCCACAGAAGGTTGAGGCATACGCCAAAGAATTTACCACCATGCGTCAGCGCAAGGGAATGACCATGCACCTGGCACGAAAAGCGATGCACAGCAGGAGCTACTTCGGTATGATGATGGTGAAGAAAGGTGAAGCCGATGTGTTGCTTTCGGGCATTTCTAACGACTATGCCAAAACACTCCTCCCGGCACTGCAAATTATTGGAGTGGAGGAAGGCGTCAATCGCGTGGCAGGTATGTACATAGTGAATACCCAACGAGGCAATTTCTTCTTCTCGGATGCCACAGTGAACCAAGATCCGACCACTGAGGAATTGGTGGATATTATTGGGCTCACACATCGTGCAGTCAAGTTCTTTGATACCGAGCCAAAAATCGCTGCATTGTCATTTTCGAATTTCGGGTCGGCAAAAGGAAAAGTACCCGCCAAAGTCTCCAAGGCGGTAGCCTTGGCCAAGCAGAAATGGCCGGACATGATCATAGACGGTGAGCTTCAGGCCAATGTAGCACTCAATAAAAGTCTACTCGAAGAGCTCTATCCGTTCAGTGATTTGGTAGGCCATCAGGTAAATACCCTTGTATTTCCTGACCTCCAATCGGGCAACATCGCTTACAAGATCATGATGGAGCTTGGTGGTGCCGAGGTGATCGGGCCCATCTTGATGGGAATGAACAAACCGGTTCAGGTGGTACAACTCGGTAGCTCAGTGAGAGAAATATTTAACCTGGCCGCACTCGCTGTGGTGGACGCTCAGGAAAATCAGAAAAAATGATCGCTTACTTAAAAGGAAAACTAACCGAGAAGGATCCAACCTACGTGATCGTAGACATCAATGGCATTGGCTACCAAGTCAAAATCTCATTGAATACCTACGGGGTGATCAAATCGCTGGATGAGGCACTGCTCCACACTCACTTTCATGTGCGTGAAGATGCCCACACGCTCTTTGGATTCAGTGAAATGGCCGAAAAGAAGCGATTTCTTGATCTCATTTCCATCAGTGGTGTGGGAGCCAGCACAGCCATGATGGTGCTCTCATCTTTGAGTCCGGGCGAACTCCAACAAGCCATCGTAAACGAAGACGTCAGAACCATCCAAAGCGTGAAAGGCATTGGGCTCAAAACGGCCCAGCGAATTGTCCTAGAACTCAAGGACAAAATGCTCAAAGAAGGGTGGGAAGAAAAGAATCTGGATAGCCCCCATATCGGCAATACATTACCTTCTGAGGCGTTATCTGCTCTAATAACGCTGGGGATTCCGCGAAGCGCAGCACAAAAAAGCATTGATGCTATATTGAAAGAATTCGGTCAAGAGATTAAACTTGAAGAATTAATAAAACAGGCATTGAGGCGAGCCTAAAGGAAAAGAGACATTTTGCACTTGAGAATTTACATACTCCTGCTTGTTGGTAGTTGGTGGTTACCCTCCTTTGCGAATACCTCATTGCCCTCCTTCGAACCCTTAATCTTACAGCAACAAGACACGATTCCCAGAGACACAGCCAAGACGGATTCAGTGAAGCCCTACACTCCGTCTTTCTTTTCTACCTACAACCCGTCCTATCGCTTTGGCGATCCTTTCTCGAATAGAATAGGTCGCTCTTCTTTTTTGTTACCCGACCCTTCAAATCTTGAATTGCAAATCGACTATGATTCTGGCTTTCAATACACCATCTACGAGCGAATAGGAAATATCAATTTTCGACCAGTGACGACTATGTCATTTAGCGAGTACAACAGCTACAATGACGAGCAACTGGCCAATACCTACTGGAAGGAGAAATCAATCGGTTTGGATGGAGAAAGTGCTGTGAGCGGCAGACGACTCATCCCCAAACTTTACCTCAGCCCAGCCTTTGATCGAATATTTGGGGGAGAATATGTTGACATTGTCCCCACAGGTTTCATCAATCTTGATTTTGGTGGCAATTGGCAAAGGGTGGATAACCCCGCCATCCCTCAGCGCCAACAGCGAAACGGAGGGTTCAACTTTGAGCAACAGATAAGTTTGAATCTGGTGGGGAAAATCGGGGACAAACTAGAGGTCACCGCCAATTTTGACAACAACAACACCTTCGATTTTCAAAACAACATGAGGATCGAGTACACAGGGTACGAAGAGGAGATCATCAAGAAAATAGTAATCGGCAATGTGAGCATGCCTGTGTCTAACAGCCTGATGACTGGTGCACAGACGCTCTTCGGATTCAAGACCGAGCTGCAATTTGGGAAGCTCTATTTTACCGGTGTGGCATCCCGACAGCAAGGCTCGGTGAGTACGTCGAGTCTCGGTGGTGGAAACAATATCGACGACCCGGTGTATAACTCCTCTACACAGCAGGAAAATGAAATAAGAGCCTCAGCCTACGATGACAATAAGCACTTTTTTCTTTCTCACTTTTTCAGAGACAATTATGAAGATTGGGTAAAAGACCCGCGAAACATCACCTCAGGTCTACTCATTCAAAACATTGAAGTCTACATAACCAATACCAACAACGACACTGAAACCACCCGAAATACCGTAGGGTTCGTGGACCTGGGCGAACAATCACAAGACAGATTATTGAATCAGTCATTTTTCAATCCGGCAGGGAGCATACCCGCTAGTAATTCCAGCAATTCGCTTTATGAAGCCTTGCTCAGCAGCGGATTCAGAAAATCCGATCAGATTTACAATAACCTGCAGACACTTGGTCTCGACCCTACCTCAGAATATGTCGTGACTGGCACGGCTCGTCAGCTGGAAGAAGGCGCGGAGTTCACGATCAACAAGCAGCTAGGGTACATCACACTCCTTACCAACCTCAGCGACAATCAGTCACTGGCGGTCTCCTACCAATACTCTTATGGAACCGAGATCTTTACTGTAGGGGAACTCAGCTCCATCCGTCGATTGGATGATGACGAATCGCTTTTCCTGAAGCTCCTCAAGCCGAGCAGCATTGACCCAGACCTGCCGACCTGGGATCTGATGATGAAAAACATTTACAACCTGCGTGCCTCCTCCATAAATCCCGAGTCATTTAAACTAAGAATAAAATACAAAGACGATGCATCAGGGATCGACAACCCCTACTTGCATGAAGGCGGACAAGGAATAGAAAACGAACCGCTCGTGCAACTCCTCGGCCTTGACCAATACAATCTACAGCTCGATCCACAACCGGACGGGCTTTTCGATTTCATCGATGGCGCAACCATAAATGCCTCTCGCGGATACCTGATCTTTCCCGTGCTAGAGCCCTTTGGGTCACGACTCGAAAGTTACTTTGACCCGGATAGCCAGTCTAACCTCATCGAAAAATACGTCTACAGTCAGCTCTACTCAGAAACCCAGCAGATAGCTCAGACGGATACCGAGCGAGACAAATTCAGGATCGCCTTTAGCGGCGCAGGTTCTGGTTCGGGCTTTGGAGGGTCAAGCGCCAATAATGTCATCAATCTGGAAGGCTTCCAAGTGACGCCCGGCTCGGTGATCGTACGCATGGGTAACGTCACCCTGGATGAAGGACGACACTACACGGTAGATTACAATCTGGGACGGGTGACCATCACTGACCAATCGCTACTGAATAGCGGCATCCCGATCACGGCCACCTCCGAGTCTGCCGACCTCTTCAATTTCCAAACTACCTGGTTCTACGGTGCGAGGCTGGACTACCGCTTCAATGAAAATTTCAACATAGGTGCTACGCTGCTTCACCTAAATGAAAGACGAGGTGGGCTCTCCCGTTTCGACCTTGGAAATGAACCCCTGAAAAACACAAAATACGGATTTGATATCGCCATTCAGCAGGAATCCAGGTTCCTGACCAAGGCCGTGGATGCCATACCCCTGATAGCTACCAAAGAGCCCTCTGAAATCACCTTCACAGCCGAATATGCTCGCTTCGTGCCCGGCACATCCAACGAAGTAGATGGCGAACCCACATCCACCATAGATAGCTTTGAAGAGGCCGCCACCTCGCTCAATCTCAATGACGCCTTTGGATGGAAATTGGCTGCCACACCGGAGACCAACTCCAGTCGGTTTTTCAATCAAACAGGAGGATTGCCCGGCCGAGATTTCAACTATCAAAAAGCGAAGGTGGCATGGTACAATGTGGATCGAAGCGTATTCTACTCATCCGGTGGGCTAAGGCCCGACAACCTCTCGGATGACGATCTCAGGAATCATTACGTGCGGGCGATCATCCCACAGGAAATTTTCAGACAGAGGGATCCCGGCCAAATCAACCTCAACCTAAACGTGCTCGATCTGGCTTATTTCCCCCGCGAAAGAGGCCAGCAAAACTACAATCCCAGTCTGGACGCAAATGGATTTTTGAATAATCCTCAGCTCAACTTTGGAGGAGTCTCCAGAGGTTTTGAGCAGGAGACCAATTTCCTGAATTCCAACTTTCAATACATCGAATTCTGGATGATGGATCCGTTCATAGATGGTGTGAATGGTAGAGTGCTGGATGGCATTTTCAACGAAAACAATACTACCGGAGGCGAACTCGTATTCAACCTTGGTAGTGTCTCTGAAGATTTGGTGCCAGATGGATCCTTCTTCTTTGAGAACGGGCTCCCTGGAGACGGTGACCCAGCCGAATCGCAAATCAATGAGGAATGGGGTAGAACACCGGGAGGACAATACTTGCAAGGTTTCTTCTCCAATGAAGAAAACGAAAGACCCAATCAGGATGTCGGATTCGATGGGCTTAGAAATAACGAAGAGCCCACCTTCTTCTCTGACTATTTGAACTCCGTGACTCCTGCAGCCAGAAGCATAGTGGAAGAAGATGTATCCGCTGATAACTTCGGGTACTTCCTTGGATCGGGACTCGATTCACGAAACGCCAACATCGTGGAGCGATATAAAAATTTCAATGGTACGGATGGCAACTCCCCGTTTAACTCCAGCAATGACTTCACCCGGGGCAGCTCCACACTCCCCGATAAGGAGGACATCAATGAGGACAACACTCTTTCTTTTCTGGAAGAATATTTTGAGTACCGAGTGCCGCTGCAAAAAGGCGGGCTCGAGCTCTCCGATTTCGTGGTGGATCAGATTCAGGATCAAAGCGGTGAAGCTACCTGGTATCAATTCAGGATTCCTCTGGAAAAATTCACGGGAACATACGGAAACCCTGATTTTCAAAATATTCGATTCATGCGTATGTACCTCACCGGCTGGCAACAGCCGGTCGTTTTGCGGTTTGCCAAGTTCCAATTGACCAGAAGTACCTGGCGAAAATTTGAATTGTCACTTCGTGACCCGGCCCTTGGCGAACTTCCAGAGCCTCAGCTCAATGATTTCGAAATTTCCGTAGTGAGCATTGAAGAAAACAGCACCGGCAGCCCCACTCAGCCTCCGTATGTAGTGCCACCGGGGCTTGTCAGGGACGTAAACAATTCACAAACCGTGCAGCAGCAATACAACGAGCAGTCGCTTCAGCTGTGTGTCGAAAACCTCGACAATGGAGACGCCCGAGCCGCCTTCAAAAACCAGATCATTGACCTGATCAATTACGACAGAATAGAAATGGCGCTACATGCGCATTCTTACAAGGATGGATTTATTCAGGATGGTGATGTCAATGCGTTCCTGCGATTGGGTCAGGACAACAGGAGCAACTATTATGAAATCCAAGTGCCGCTGGTCATCACCCCACAAGGTTTAAGTCCCAATACTGGAGGACTCTCCAGGCTGGTGTGGCCGGAGGAAAATGAAATAAACCTCTCAGTAGACCTCATCAAAGCCGTAAAACTGGAACGAAACCGTCTGGGGATCGACATTGGCATCCCCTATTCTAAGCTAATCCCTGGAACCAATTATATAGTGACGGTGGTGGGAAATCCTGAAATGAATGACTTGCAGACCCTCATGATCGGCGTGCGAAACCCAGACAATGGAGCCGATGACGATGGCCTGACCAAGTCGGTGTGCATATGGGCAAATGAACTCAGGACGACAGGCTATGAAAATCAAAGTGGCTGGGCAGCCAATGCCACCCTTCAGGCAAAACTGGCCGATTTGGGCAGGGTGAATTTGAACACAAGGTATACCTCGATTGGCTATGGCGCATTGAACACGACCATCGCTCAGCGAAATCGGTTCGAGTCGTTTGGGTATCAGGCAAGTGCCAACCTGAATCTGGAGAAATTCATGTATCCCATGAAGACCGGCCTGGTCGTGCCCATGTTTGTGAATTACGAAAAGCAGCGCACCACTCCGCAGTACGATCCGCTGAATCAGGACATTCTTTTAGAGGAATCCCTCAAGCTATTCTCAGACAATCCAGGAGACCCTGATGAGCTATCGAGGGACGAATACAAAAAATTGGTAGAGTCTCATAAAACCACCAGAAGCATCAATTTCAGTAACGTGAGGAAGGATCTGGTAAAAGAGGATGCAAAAAACAAAGTGTATGGAATCGAAAATTTTTCCTTCACTTATGCCTATAGCGATGAGGTTTCCAGCAATCACTTTACGCAGAGTAGGTTCAGGAAAAATAATTCCGGGGGTATCAATTATGACTATTCGCCCGTCACTTTGGTGTGGACTCCCTTCGACGAATCTGAGGCATTTCAGAGCCCCTATCTGCAGCTGATCCGGGACATTAATTTCTCTGCCCTGCCCACGAGCTTTTCGGTGAGTGCCAACCTGAACAGATCGTTTACCCGCACACAATTCTTCAACGACCAACTCACCACCGACGGTGTGGAACCCAACTTCGAGCGGCTCTTCACATTCAACAGGCTGTACAATTTCAGATGGAATATTTTCAAGAGCCTGAGTTTCGACTACAACGCCAACGTACGTGCGGTGATCGATGAGATAAATGTGGATGGAGACATCAATACCCGCCAAGAGCGCAACTATATCTGGAACCAGATCGCTAACATGGGCCGTATGAAAAGTTTCGATCAAAATATGAGTTTCACGTACCAGACTCCATTGAGCAAACTCCCCTTCACCAATTTCCTATCGGCAGACCTCAAATATGTCGCAGGATATACCTGGACGGCAGGCGCCCTGAATCAAACGGATGTAAACAACAACAACTTCGGGAACATCATCCAGAACCGACGAGACCGAGGGGTGAATGGAAAAGTAGATGTGGTGAAACTCTACGATAAGGTGACCTTCCTGAACAACGCCAATGCGACAAAACCAGACGAAAGATCTACCGGGCAAAAAGCACTGATGACCTTGATGGCGCTGAAATCCGTGAATGTGACGTACAACATTCGTGAGTCCACGAGCCTTGCGGGTTTCCTCCCTCAGGCCTTTCTCTTTGGGCTCGATTCGGGCTTTAATGCCCCCGGTGCTGATTTCATTTTTGGAAGTCAAAACCCCAATATCCGCAATCGTGCGGCTCGCAGAGGCTGGCTCACAGAGAGTCCATTCCTGACCGCCCCCTTCACCCAATCGAAAGGAAAAGATTTGGCGATTAGAGGAACCCTCAAGCCATTTGAGGACCTGTCCATCCAGGTGGATTTTGCCAAATCAAACACCAATGGCTATCAGGAGATATTTAGATACGACACAGTAGCCCAAAAACATCAGAGTCTCACACCCTCACTGTCGGGTAGCTATAGCATCTCCTTCTTAAGCATAAAAACAGCCTTCGGGAAGGTAGGGCCAGACAATGAATCCGAAGCATTCTCTACATTCGAGCGAAATCTCGGCGTGATCCAACAGCGCCTCAGCGAATCCACCGGAAACCTATTTGATACCTTGTCACAAGATGTGCTGATCCCGGCCTTCCTCTCGGCATATGCCGGAAAAAATCCAGCGAATTATCGGCTCAATCCTTTCCCTAAAATTCCATTGCCAAACTGGCGAATTGATTACACAGGCTTGATGAAGGTTCCCGCCATTGCCGAGATCTTCTCCTCGTTCACCCTCTCTCACGGATATCGGTCCGTCTACACGGTCGGCAACTATACCAATAACCTGAATTATACAGAAAATCTTACGCTCAACAACAACGTGCTGAACTACCAGGGATCTATCTACGATGAGGAAAATGACGTATTGGTTCCTTCCTACATCATCAACCAGGTCGTGATTTCTGAGCAGTTTGCCCCGCTCATTGGTGTCAATTTCAAAACCATCAGCAACATAAGCACCAGAGTGGAATACAAAAAGGAAAGGAACATTGCCCTGAACATGTCTAATGCCCAAATAACTGAGCAGCTCAACAATGACATTACCTTCGATCTGGGCTATTCCAAAATCGGGTTTAAGGTCCCGTTTAGATTTTCGGGGAGGACGGTGACACTGCCAAACAACCTGACCATCCGCACTGCCTTTACCATAAGGGACTCGAAAACGATCCAAAGAAAAATTGAAGGAAGCAGCACCATTACCAACGGATCCTTCAATTATCAAATCAGGCCTACTGTGACCTACAACATCAATAACCAGCTGGACTTCACCATGTATTTCGAACGTACGGTGGCCGAGCCCAAGGTGCTGAGTTCATTCAGAAGAGCCACCACCGCCTTCGGCTTCCAGCTTAGATTTAATCTGGCACAATAACTTTCTAAGTCATACCTATTACTTTTGGCGAAAAATATTCACATGCATTTTCCCGAAAACCTGAAGTACACAAAAGACCATGAGTGGGTAGAATTTGATGGTGACATTGCCAAAGTAGGCATCACAGATTTTGCTCAAAATGAACTAGGCGATATCGTATTCATTGAAATAGAAACAGAGGGCGAGTCGCTAGAAGAGGGTGCCGTATTTGGTACCGTAGAAGCCGTGAAAACGGTTTCTGACTTGTTCATGCCTGTTGCCGGAGAGGTGATCGAGATCAATGCAGACTTAGAAGCCAATCCTGAGACCGTAAATTCTGATCCTTATGGAGCCGGCTGGATGGTCAAAATCAAGTACTCGGATGTCGACGGACTTTTGTCAGCAGCCGAATACAAAGAACTGATAGGAGAATCCTAATTTTCCGAAAACTCTTATAAGGTGAGTGAATTCTAATTTGTTACAGGCAAGAGAGTATACTATATTTGGAATCCAGCTTTTAAATAAGATATTATGGAACTGAAAAAAGCACCCGAGCATGATTTGACTAAGAAGTCAAGTATGTTCCTCAACCTTGGCCTCACACTGAGCCTATTGATCGTCATTTTGGCGTTTGAATGGCCAAATAGAGGTGATGGTGAAATCATAGACCTGGGGCAGGTAGAGAATGATTTTGAAGACATCATGGAGATTCCTCCTACGGAGCAACCACCACCACCGCCACCAAAAGTTCAAATCCCTGAGATTATAGAAGTGCCGGATGAAGAAGAAATCGAGGAAGAAATCGAAGTGGAGTTAGACGTAGAGGTTACTGAAGATACGATCGTAGAAGATATCGTTTTTGATGAAGCACCTGCCGAGGAGGAAGTAGACGAGATTTTCACTATTGTAGAAGATCAGCCAGAATTCCCGGGAGGTATTCAGGCGTTCTATAGTTATGTAAGTAAGAAGATGAAGTATCCTTCTCAAGCCAGACGAATGGGAATCGAAGGTCGGGTGTATGTGGAGTTCATCGTGGACAAGGATGGATCTGTCACAAACGTCCGGTCGGTAAAAGGGATCGGAGCAGGCTGTGATGAAGAGGCCGTGAGAGTGATGAGCGATGTGCCCAAGTTCAAGCCGGGCAAGCAAAGAGGAAGACCCGTGAGAGTGAAAATGGTGCTGCCTATTTATTTCAAGCTGGCAAACTAAGAAAGATAAAAGCTGAAACGAAACCCTGTCCTGACATTGTCATGACAGGGTTTTTTATTGTCCTGCCCAGCCCGATCCGGCAGCCTGTTTGGCGTTGTACCACTCTATTTCGAACGTTGCGTAGGCTGGCCCCTCCATAAGTTCGGATAGTTTGAGTAATGCCGATCGACCGTAATCCGGTAAGCCAATGGCTATGGTCAGCATGGCCTGTTCTTTAAGAAGGGGAACGGAGTACTTGGAAAACTCCAGCGATTCCGATACAAAATTGTAGGCCGCCACCGCATCTATTTCTTTCATCCGTTTGGAAGCTTCCAATACTAACCCTGTATTGAATGGTTGCTCAAAAGCCATCGAAACTACATCTGCTGAATCCAGATCGGAGTAATCAAGCAATTCCAGCCCTAACGATTCATTGGCTGTTTGTGTCCTTTCTACTTCCTGCCCTATTCTGTTTAAGACGATCCTCCGGGTGTGCTCATCAAATCTGGCAAGTCTGCCAACAATTTCTTTAGCATCTAATTCTCTATATCGATAATAAACTTCATTGAAGCTTGCTTCAGCAGTAGTATCGGCACCTGGGTTAAATACATTGACGAGTGACCTTTTGATAGACAAATAGCCTGAGTCAGACGCTATCAGTTTTTCTAAGTGAATCTCAGCTAAGCTCAACTTACCGGCTTCCAATAACGCCACCATTTTATTGAATTCCGCTTGCGCAAACCCTTCTTCTAACGCATTATCGAAAAAATCCACCGCTTCCAAATGAGCCCCTTGATCCAGCGCCAAAACGCCAAGATCATTCCAAATAGACCCCACTTTGGTTCCGCTATTTCCTATCAGCATTCTATCAAAAGACCAAAAACTCGATTTCACTTTTCCGGTCAAGTATTGATTCAAGGCCAGTCCCCGACTGAGTTGGGTCTGAAGCCCACTTACTGGCTGCTCCAACTCACGCTTCATGGACGTGTGAATGGA
>CAYORY010000050.1:0-12139 GCA_964406435.1 uncultured Roseivirgaceae bacterium
ATTGAGTGTAGTAGACTTTCAGCTTTATCGATTCCTTGTCGATAGCGTTTCTGCCAAGCAACAAGGTTTGACCCGGAATCATGACCAAGTTGTCAACTCCCTCAAGATAGCCCCGTATTATTGGCCTATCGTCGATATCTACATTGTCTATATCGTCTTGTACATTATCATACACGTGTTGCCAAAATACAGCAAGGTTGTTCGCAAAACCACGTTGTACAGGCTCCTCTCTTATCGTGTCATTGGCTACTACCACGGTCCCAGCCGAAGTAGTATAGCCGGCATCAGTCTGCATGGTGGTACCAAAATATTCAGGGGCTGTTAAGGTGCCTGGCCAATTTATTGAATTTTCTCCTCCTTGGGGGTCGGCGAAATAGAACCGAGTAAAAGCCACATGTGGAATGTAATCTTGATTGTTTTCTACCGGTATTTCCAAGGTAACAAGATTGAAAAGAACTCCTTGATTATTAGTAGCGAATTCGATAAGTGGAGCGAGGCTTATTTTCGGAAAAATTCCAGCCACGCTATTATAATAAACCAAATCACCGGCTGGGTCAATTTCCATTTTATTAGATGCCGAGGCAAATAATGATGTTGATCGATCTCTGTCAATTTTAGAGAAATAATTGCTTGCAGAACTATTTAAAGTAAAAGTGACGGCCGTAAATAGAGTGTCTTTCTTGTAGACTCCCAGGGTATCAATAAGTCTGCCTCGCATGAGCAATCCTATCTCTGTTGCTGGGTTTGAGATGTCAATCGACAATAACCCTGATCCGGAGGTTGGCTCAAGGACAAATCCCAATGGACGCATTGCTGCGCTATCTTCTTCGAAAGCATCTAGAATAATATTCCCAAAATCAGACGACAAGTCAATCGTAATTAGATGCTCAGCGTCATTGGAAAAATTCACTGTATCTATTTCGTCAAAGTTGACCGTAGAGGACTGAATTAGCTCATTTTTTTGAATCTCGCTATCACGCAAATAGAGCCCTTCTGCGAATATTGAATCAGCCAAAGTGCTAATTTCAACCTGAAGTGTTATTGAATTGGTACTACTCAGCGCATCGGTGATATCAAGGAATAACTGAGCTTTTTCGAAGGTTATGTCTTCAATTGTTTCATTAAAGTCTCCCTTGTCCACAGTAATTTCATTTACTATATCACCACTCTTAAAGCGATACTCCGTGAACACCTTCGAGGAAACAGTGCCATAAACATCATCAGAATACTCACCCAAAAAAGCTACCCCGCGACTATCCGTCCTTAAGCTGTCAAAATACACGTTGGTCACAGGAAGCGTGAATTCAGTATACTTCACTTCAGTGCGTTGAACATCAGGTGGGAGTTCTATTCCAACATCCTCTTTACATCCCCAAGCCAAAATTGAGACCGATAAAACCAGCCATTTTGCTCTCTTAGCCAATAAGTTCATTGTATAAATTGAAGTATGATTCCTCTAAATTTTCGTCTTTCTCTATGGTTTCTATTTTCTTCCCGCCTACTACATCGGCCATCAGTTTCTCAAAGCTATCAGTTGATTTTTGGTTGGCATATATTATTGCGTCTGAATATTGAGCTCCTAACTTGATAAAGCCCTCATAATTGGCGGTAGTTAGTGGGTGTAGCATGCTATCATCAATGTCAATCATTTTCACTTTCTCAATCAAATCAGCACCGAATTTGTGTGTGAAATTATTGTCATAGATTGTGAAAACAGTCTTTGATTCTTTGAAGATCGGATCATTCTTGTAGGTAGTTTTCACATACAAAGGAATAAGGCTTGTCATCCAATCATTGCAATGGATAATATCTGGAGCCCATCCTAATTTTTTCACTGTTTCAATAACGCCTTTGCAAAAGAATATTGCTCTTTCGTCATTGTCTTCAAAGAATTTTTCTTTCTTGTCGAAGAATACGGACTTTCTGTGGAAGTAGTCCTCATTATCAATAAAGTAAACCTGAAGTTTTGCATTTGGTATGGAGGCAACTTTGATAATGAGAGGTTTTTCTTCATCTCCGACTGAAATATTTATGCCTGATAACCTTACTACCTCATGTAACCGGTTTTTTCTTTCATTGATCAAACCAAAACGTGGAACTAAAATCCTAATTTCCATCCCTTTTTCCTGCATGGCTTGGGGCAGCCGTCTTACGAACTCAGCAACGTCTGAGGTCTTCAGAAACGGATTAATCTCACTTGCCACGTAAAGGATCTTGATATTCGACATACTTATGGAATTTTGCTTGTTGCTTGTTGAGAAAATGAGCACAAAAATACCATATTTTTGGTTTACCGTCAACATAATCAGTAAGATAGGAGACTGACTTTCATGCTATATTTTGTTAAAATCAATGAGCTTAGGGCTCACCTGGCCACTCTTAGAAAGGAAAATAAATCCATTGGGTTAGTGCCCACAATGGGTGCTTTGCATGAAGGTCATTTGGCACTCATTAAGGCAGCTTCCGAATGTGACGTGGTGGTGGTTTCGATCTTTGTGAACCCTCTGCAATTCAATAATTCAAATGATTTGGCGAGTTACCCTAGGCAATTGGAAGCGGACAAAGAACGTTTGGGCTCGAATTGCGACATTCTCTTTGCGCCGAGTGCTGAGGAGTTTTACGTTGAAAAGACCCAGCTCAAAATTCAATTTGATCTGGATGAAAACTTGGAGGGGAAGTATCGCCCGGGCCATTTCAATGGTGTCGGAATCGTCGTTGCGAAATTGTTAAATGTCGTACAGCCAGATAAAGCGTATTTTGGAAGGAAAGATTTGCAACAGTTGGTTCTTGTCCAGACGCTTGTACGGGATTTGTCTATTCAAACACAGATCGTAGGATGCCCAACCGTACGAGAAAAGTCGGGGCTGGCAATGAGCTCCCGAAATGGTCGGCTAAGTGAGGCTGGCCTTCAGATTGCATCCAAAATATATCAAGGATTGCTGCTTTTTCAGGAGTCAGTCAAGAAAACTCCCCTAGATGTCGCACGTGCGAAAGTCGATAAATTCTATTCCCAAATTGAGGGTCTTGAAATAGAATATTTTGAGTGCGTAGACGATTCCTTCAATGCCGTATCGCCGGTCGTGGTGAACTCAGCCATGGCGGCCTGCGTTGCTGCTTATGTGGAGGGGGTGAGATTGATTGATAACATATATTTGCGGTCTTGATAAATGAGCTGATGCGGATTGAGGTCTTAAAATCGAAAATTCATCGGGTAAAAATTACCCAGGCAGAACTGCATTACGTGGGGTCCATCACTATAGATGAAGACCTGATGGATGCAGCGAATATCATCGAAAATGAAAAGGTACAGATCGTGAACGTCCACAATGGCGAGCGTCTGGAGACCTATGTGATCAAGGGTGAAAGAGGGTCCGGTCAAGTCTGCCTTAATGGCCCGGCGGCTCGCAAGGCGCAGGTGGGCGATGTGGTCATTGTGATTTCTTATGCATCTATGGATTTTGAGGAGGCCAAGGAACACAAACCAGTTTTAATTTTTCCAACTGAGCACAATCGGTTGGCTTAAGCCATGTCGCAGCAATTAAAAACCTTCTTGAAGGTGTCACTGAGCATATTGCTGGCCATTCTTATTCTTTATTTTGTTTTTAGAAAAGTGGACGTGGAGGAATTCGTGGCTCAGGCTAAAACCGTGAACTACTCCTGGGTTTTGCTCTCTATGTTCATTTCTTTTTTTAGCTACCTTCTTCGGGCCTATCGGTGGCGATTGCAGCTCGAACCCCTAGGCTACCGACCGTCTACCTATAGAATGTTTCTCGCGGTTATGTCGGGATATTTGGCCAATCTGCTGATACCTAGGCTGGGGGAGGTGACTCGTTGTGGGGTACTATTAAAAAGTGATAAAGTGCCGGTAGCCACAAGTTTCGGCACGGTGATTACCGAGCGGATAGTTGATGTGCTGGCTCTTGGAGTAATATTCCTGCTTACTCTTGTGTTGCAATCTGATCAGTTGATATCATTCATCAATCAGACTATCGATCTGAATATCAACTGGTACCTTATTGGAGGTCTGGGCCTGGGAATTTTAGGCGTGGGAGCATTCGTTTTTTTTAAATACATCTACCCTAGTCCCACCAAGGTAGGTGCATTCAGTCGCCATCTCATTGCTGGTTTGATTTCACTGAAAGACGTGAAAGTCACAAAGTTCACGATCGTCACTGTGGTCATTTGGATCATCTATTTCTACACTTCCTACGTAGTTTTTTTCGCAATGGGTGAGACTGCCCAGCTTGGGTGGGAAGTTGGCTTGGCCGTGCTCACGGCTGGAGTTGTGGCGTTTGTATTGCCTGTGCAATCCGGTTTCGGAACCTTTCATGCGTTGGTTTCTACCATGCTCATTTTGTACGGTATAGACCCCACCACCGGAATATTCTTCGCGACCCTGCTGCACACATCGCAGTTGGTTGCAGTAATGATTTTTGGATCAGTTGCCGTTATTCTATCCATTTTTGTAAAAGGCGATGCAGAGCAAACAAAAAATACTAACTAGGGAAGAGGCCAGTCAGGTAATTTCTGCTTGGAAGGATGCCGGAGATGAAGTGGTTTTCACCAATGGATGTTTCGATATTGTCCACCTGGGACATGTCGATTATTTGGAGAAAGCACGGAATCTTGGCGACCGCCTGATTGTTGCAGTGAATGAAGACCAGTCTGTAAAAAAGCTCAAAGGAAAAAACAGACCCATAAACGATGAAAATGCCAGGGCCAGGGTGATTGCTTCTTTTGGGTTTGTGGATGCAGTGGTGCTCTTCGGGGAGGAAACACCCAAGGAGATTATTAATCAGCTTCTTCCGGATATTTTGGTCAAAGGAAAAGACTATGAAGTGAGCAACATTGT
The DNA here is from genome assembly GCA_964406435.1 of uncultured Roseivirgaceae bacterium. Lineage (GTDB taxonomy): Bacteria > Bacteroidota > Bacteroidia > Cytophagales > Cyclobacteriaceae > JAAEPI01. The sequence continues at coordinate 4,853 of CAYORY010000050.1, forward strand.
TGGCGCTGATGTCGTAATCGAACACGGTGGAAAAGTGGAGACCATTGATTTGGTGGAAGGCTACTCTACCACTAAAATTGTAGAAAAAATCAAGAAATAAGAAATGGGAATTTTTGTAATAATGGGTGTCTTCATGATCGCGAGTTTGATCGTGAGCACTCGATTGAAGAACAAGTTTAAGAAGTACTCTCAGGTCGGATTGTCGTCAGGACTATCCGGACGAGAAATTGCACAGTTGATGCTCAAAGACAATGGCATCTACGATGTGGAGGTCATTAGTGTGCAGGGCCAATTGACGGACCATTACAACCCCGCGAACAAAACGGTAAATCTTAGCCCTGACGTGTACAATGGACGCTCAGCGGCTGCAGCAGCAGTGGCAGCACACGAATGTGGACATGCCGTGCAGCATGCTACGGCATACAGATTTTTAGAGTTTCGCTCGGCCATGGTGCCTATCCAGAATGTAAGTGCCAGAGTAATGAATGTAATATTCATGATGATGCTTTTCGGTGGATTTCTTCTTGGTGGTGCGCTTCCATGGAACCTTGCCATCCTCATCATTATAGGTTGTTATTCCATCTTCACTCTTTTCGCCTTTGTGACTCTGCCTGTAGAATACGATGCAAGTAATCGGGCACTTGCCTGGATCAAAGACAGGAACATTGTCACCCCACAAGAGCACGTGATGGCAAAAGATGCGCTGAATGCTGCGGCCTCCACCTATCTGGTGGCAGCCTTAAGCGCCTTAGCGACTCTCTTGTATTATGTGGCTATGTATCTCGGAGCGAGAGAATGATTTTCTGAAAAACATTGTTAAAAAAGGACTCGACAAGCATCGAGTCCTTTTTATTTTTGCCTCTTTCAAAACATTAACCCTAACCCATGAATTTCAATTTCACCGAAGAACAACTTGCCGTCAGAGATGCAGCGAGAGAATTTGCCCAAAAGGAACTCTTGCCGGGAGTGATAGACAGAGACAACAAACAGGAATTTCCCACTGAGCAAGTCAAAATGATGGGAGAACTGGGCTTAATGGGAATGATGGTGGATCCCAAGTACAACGGAGGAGGTATGGACACAGTCTCCTACGTGCTAGCTATGGAGGAAATTTCTAAAATCGATGCATCTGCCTCAGTAGTAATGTCGGTGAATAATTCATTGGTGTCCTGGGGCTTGGAGAAATACGGAACCGAGGAGCAGAAGCAGAAATACCTGACCAAACTGACTACTGCTGAGAAAATAGGCGCCTTCTGCTTGTCAGAGCCAGAGGCTGGATCAGACGCTACCTCTCAGAAAACCACGGCCGTGGATATGGGAGACTACTATTTGCTCAATGGAACAAAGAATTGGATAACCAATGGAAACTCAGCGGGCATCTACATAGTCATGGCACAAACAGATCCGGAGAAGAAGCACAAAGGCATCAATGCACTCATTGTCGAGAGGGAGATGGAGGGATTTGTGGTTGGTAAAAAGGAAGACAAACTCGGCATCAGAGGATCTGACACTCATTCACTTATGTTTCAGGATGTGAAAGTGCCAAAGGAAAATCGAATAGGAGAGGATGGTTTCGGCTTCACCTTCGCGATGAACACCCTGAATGGTGGACGCATCGGAATAGCGTCACAGGCCCTTGGTATAGCGTCGGGTGCCTTAGAACTTTCTATAAAATATGCCAAGGAGAGAAAAGCATTCGGGCAGGAAATCGCAAAGCACCAAGCAATTCAATTCAAGCTTGCTGACATGGCCACCAAAGTGGAAGCAGCAAGACTGCTTTGCCTGCAGGCTGCTCAATTAAAGGATGAGGGAAAGGATTTTTCCCAGGCAAGTGCCATGGCAAAATTGTTTGCGTCTGAGGTGGCGATGAATGCCGCTGTGGAGGCCGTACAGATCCATGGAGGATACGGTTTTGTGAAGGAATTTCATGTGGAGCGACTCATGAGAGACGCTAAAATTACCCAGATTTATGAAGGCACATCGGAGATTCAGAAGATTGTGATTTCAAGGGGATTATTGAAATAACACAAATCAATCTTATCGGTCATTTCTTGCGATTAAATAATTTCCTATTAGATTTATACAATATTGCCGCCCAACCAGCGAAAAATATCAAGTTCGGCATTCTAAAAGTATAAATGGAAGATTATAATCAGATCATCGAATCTCTCTCGATTCGGTTCATCAAAGCACGAAATATTAATATTTTGAAGCCGGTGACCATCGAGAATAGCTACGAAGTGGAGAACACCCTTCTGATCGTGAATAAAGGAGTAGTCGTGTTTGGAAAAGATCAGGACGAAGCGAGAACCGGCGATGTGCTTTTTGTGCCAGGCGGAAAGATGGTCTCTATGACCTACGGCAGTGGCACTCCAGACGTGACCAACAAGGAGGCGTTTTTGAACGACAAGCAGTACTATTTTCAGACCGTCGCTTCTGTAGAAAATTCGGCACCATCAGAATCTTTCAGTTACGTTTCCTTTGAGGCCAAGGCCTTTGATTCAGTCAATTTTTTCGGATCGCTGGATATTCCTGCATTCAGGATCAGTGACAACAAACGATTGATCGAACTTATCAAGGAAATTAATTCTGAAAGCAAGGATGATCTGCCGGGTAAAGACCGAATGGTAAAAATTCGCTCTGAAGAAATGGTAGTGGAGCTGATCCGGCACATTCTGAAGAAGGGACTTTTTGTAGAACAACTAGCCACCAATAGCACCTATTTCAAAGATCCGAGGTTGATTGACTTGTTTGGATTTATAAAAGAGAATCTGGGAAGCGACCTTTCCAACAAAGTGCTGGCAAATGTGGCCAATGTGTCAGAAGATTATGTGGGTCAGTATTTCAAAATGCTAACTGGCATTAACCCCCAAGACTACATCGAATATCAGCGCATGGAGATGGCCGTGAATATGCTGAGAACCTCCAAAAAGAGTATTCGCGATATTGGAAAAGATGTGGGCTACAAGGACACGGCCTATTTCTGCCGCCGATTCAAAATGATGTTTGGTATCCCAGCAGGCAAAATGCGAAGAAGAGAATCGCTGATCAGCGCTTAAATTCTCTTAGAATCCAATTCCCAATTTTTGGTCCTATTTGCTCAATTGCTGAGTCAATAAACTCATTGTTTTGGGGAGGTGACTTGTGTTTCTTTTTTGATTTTTTCTTTTTAGGGACAGGAGAGAAAGACCTATAGATGCCATAAAAAATCAGCCCGACTATGCCTGCACCAAGCGCCCAAAGTGCTATTTTTTTGAGTTTGGATCCTTTTTCTCCAAGATCACCGAGCAGGAGTTGCTCCTTTTCCGAGAGCTCTTTCTTTCTTTGGCTTATGGCACCTTGCTTACTCATCTTCGTCTTCCTCTATGTGGTCACTCATTTTCAGAATTGCCTGCTCGAGCCAGTCTTGAATGCGACCAGTTTTTGATAGCAGTGCAATTATAAGAATTAGCAGGAAGTAAACGCCGGCGATTGTCAGATGCCCGAGATAGTTGCTCTCGAAAATTTCATTGAGCAATGACCCCATGGCAAAGCTCACAAAAAAGACGAGAAACAAACCCAAGATGGCCAGCAATGAAAATACAATGACATGGCTGAGTAATTTGGCCACATGGCCGATTACTTGAAGCTTGATCTGCTCAGCTTTGATCTTGAAATACTCCGTAAGTCTGTTGATGAGTGCGGTCAGCATTGCTTGACTTTTCGGCAAAGTAAGTAATTACTTAGGTATCCGCTTTCTTTTTTACTTCGGTTTTAGGCGGCTCCACCCGGGGTTCCTCTTTGCTGAAATAAATCAAGCCGAAAGGGATCACAAAAAAGGCCAAAGTGATATAAGCGAAGGCAGATGCACGGTACCTGTACATCATGTAGCCAAGCTTCTCGGCCAGATACAGAGGCAACTTGCCAAGGATCGGTATGGCAAAGAAGATCAATACAGCGAAGACATTGAAAAGGAAATGTGCAATAGCAAGACTCATTGCAGCTTCTGATCTGAAAAGTGCCGCCAGGATGGCCGTGATGGTGGTTCCAATATTGGCGCCCATGATAAAATGAAAGGCCCGTTTCAACTGCACCTTGCCAGTGGCCACCAGTGGTACGATCAGTGAGGAAGTCAATGAACTGGACTGTACGATTCCTGTTAGTAGCACCCCCCAGCCCAACGCACGGGTGGTATTCTTAAATACTGCATTTTGAAATTGCTGCTTCCGTTCACCCACCAATTGGGCGTAGACCTGTGTCGATAAAAGTTTGATACACCCAAACAAAAGGAGTATCGACAAAATGATGAGTAGTACCGGCCCGCTAATCGAGACCACCGAATTCCCGATAAAATCAAACAAACGCCCAAACCAGAAGGTGGAAGTGCCGGCAGCCGAACCAGTTGGCATAATGACGGCTAGCTCCGAACTGAGGTCTTGAAGGAAATGATAGTTCAATTCCAAGGGAAACAAAATGATCACTCCAAGGATGTTGAACATGTCATGAATCATGGCGGCCGATACGGCTTTTCTGAATTCGTTTCCTTTGGTGATGTAGCCAAATGCGACAATTGTGCTTGTTATTGTGGTGCCAATATTGGCTCCAAGTATGATCGGCAGTGCACCTGACAATGAAATGGAGCCCGACGCTACAGCGGCCACAGCAATGGAGGTAGTAGTAGAGCTACTTTGTAAAATAGCCGTCATCAGCAAACCTATGAAAAGACCCACGAAGGGATTGGAGGTCGCTTCAATAATCGGAGCTACTCTCTCGCCAGCCAGTAGATTTAATCCAAGCCCGAGCATATCGATAGACAAAAGAAATCCGCTGATGGCTAAAGCAGCCAGCAGAATATTTCGTAGTGTATGGCTATTGATTTTTTCCAAGTGGACTACTTGTTTTTTAATGAGCTCTGCTGATTTCATTTGTCTTCTCGACCTGAATTTTTCGTGCCCGATTCGTTGTAAAGGGTTTCAGAAACCGCTAAAATGTAGTCACCGAGCTTTTCGCACTGATGGAAAAGATCCTTATACCAGCCATCACGCTTCGGTTCATATTTTTCCTTTTCGATTTCCTTTATTTGCTCTCGGCGGAGTACATCCCTGAATGAATTGATTTCGGCTTCCTTCTCTCGAGCGGCCTGCATGTCGATGCTTGACGGGTCTTCCTGAAGGTTGGCCACCATGATCTCCAATGCGCCATCTACCAAATCAAGCATCCTTTCCAAATTCTTGATTTGCTTCGATTTGAAGCGAACCTCAGCACTGCCAGCCCGATCAATATCCTTGGCCATGTGGTAAAAAATATCTCCAATACGCTCCAAGTCGCTATTGATACTAAGCAAAGAAGTAATTCTGTTTGTCCCACCAGAACTTATGCTACCTGAGGCCGAAACTTTCAGTAAATATTCTGAAATCTCCAGTTCCAGCCGATCGGTGTTCTCTTCTAGCTCGTGAATCTTTTTGATCAGTTTGTTTTGTTTTTTAGACTTGCCTTCCAGCAATAAACTTCGGAAGTGCCTTGACATTTTCAGGGGGATTTCTCCGAAGAGTGCCGTTTCTTTTCGGGCTTCTTCCAGCGATAATTCAGCGGTATTCATCAAGCCCGTATTGATAAACTCCAGCTTGTACTCGTCATCACCGGTCGACTTAATGACCCTTGTCACTATTTTGGCAATGAAACCTACAAACCCGATAAGGAGCAGCGTGTTCACAATATTGAAAGCACTATGAAAAATGGACAGGCCTATTGGAATGCTGGCCGCTGTTTCGAAGGGCGACCCTTGGCCTGAATCCACCATGTATAGGTTGATCACATACAGAAATGGACCCATCAGCAATACGATCCAAATCACACCAAAGACATTGAAAATGAAATGTGCGAAAGCGGCTCGCTTGGCATGTACATTGGCGATAATAGCAGCAAGATTGGCCGTAATGGTCGTGCCGATGTTTTCTCCAAGCACCATGGCCGCAGCGCAATCGAATGGTATCCAGCCATTATTGGCCATCACCAGTGTGAGCGCCATGGCCGCACTGGAAGATTGAACTACCACAGTGATAAGTGTGCCAATGCCAACAAAAATCAAAATAGAGAGAAAACCTAAATCTGACCAATCTGCAACGAATGCCAGGATTTGAGGATTTGATTTAATGTCAGGGACGGCATCTTTCAAGAAGGAGAGACCCATAAACAGCAGCGCAAATCCTACCAATACCTCGCCCCAATATTTAAGTTTTTCTCTGTTGAAAAACATCAATGGAAAACCCAGCGCAATGATGGGTAGCGCATAAAGCGAAATTTTCACTTTGAATCCTACGATGGATATCAACCATGCCGTAATGGTGGTGCCAATATTGGCACCCATTATCACTCCTATGGATTCGGTCAAGGAAAGTAAGCCAGCATTTACAAAACTGACTACCAGTACGGTCGTGGCAGATGATGACTGCACCAGCGATGTGATGGTAAATCCGGTGAGAACACCCTTCACTCTGTTGGATGTCATGGAGCGAAGGATATTTCGCATTTTCGCTCCAGCCACCTTTTGTATACCCTCACTCATTACTTTCATCCCGTAGATGAAGAATCCGAGCGAGCCAAGAAGAGTGAGAAAATCAAATAGACTGTATGCCATGGATTAGCTGCTTACTAGGTTGGATGAGGCAAAAATAGGCGGTCATTATTCTTTCTCGGCCTTATCCGAATTAATTAACACTGGCATCAAGTAGAATTAACCTAGTGGCTAAGTTCTCTAATGGCCAACCAAGCCATTAGTCCCATTCCCACTTTTAGGGCATCAGGGTCAATGTCAAAAGTAGAGGTGTGCACATTGGAAGTGATTCCTTTTTCTTCGTTGCGGATGCCTAGTCTATAGAAACAGGCCGTGGTTTGCTGAGAATAGAAAGCGAAATCTTCAGCAGCCATCCATAGATCCAGATTTTCTACATTCTCCTCTCCCAGATATTCTATAGCACCTTGCCGATTTCTTTCGGTGTATTCCGGGTCGTTCACAAGAAAAGGGTATCCGTCGACAATCGTGAAGTCGCAGGTGGCACCCATCGCTTCGGCCATGCCTACGGCCATTTTTCTCATCTTGATTTTTGCCTCAGCTCGCCATTTTTCATCGAACGTCCTGAAGGTTCCGTCCACCTTCACTTCATCCGGAATCACGTTGTTGGCTCCATTGGCTTGCACCTTTCCGAAGGTCAAAACGCTGGGCATTTTTGGGCTGGCGATTCGGCTGACAATTTGCTGAAGGGCAATGATGATGTGGCTCGTGATGACCACAGGATCTATTGTGTGCTC
>CAYORY010000051.1:0-12121 GCA_964406435.1 uncultured Roseivirgaceae bacterium
GTGAGACGTCCTTCGGCAAGGGCACTGTTCAAAATATTGTGGACCTTGGACCACAACTCGAAAGACAAATGAATCGGATGATTTCGGCCTACACACAAAGTGGCGACTCACAGTCAGCTTCCGAGCTGCGACAATTGAGAACCTATTTAAAGGAAAATAAAATTGATCTGGGTCAACTGAAAATGACCATGGCGAAGTTTTACCGAGTGACCGGAAATTCCACTCAGCGCGTGGGTGTATCACCCGATGTTCATTTCCCTTCAGTGTATGAGCCTAGTGAAATCGGGGAGAGCAGCCAACCCAATGCCCTGCCTTGGGACGAAATTCTTCAGGCGCAGTTCAAACCTGTCAATGAGATCGATCAAAATGTGATCAATAAGCTCAATGAGCTTTACAGATTTCATTTGAATGAAGACGAGGACTTGAAGAAGCTGGTGAAGGAAATAGAGGAAGTGAAAAAGAGCCAAGCGAACAAATCTATTTCACTGAACTTAGAACAAAGAAGGAATACACGGCAGGAGGAGGAGGAGCTTTCGGCGGAGTTGAATGGTGGAGATTTTACCGACGAAACCAACAAGGAGAGGCTCTCAGAGGATCCTTACCTGAAGGAAGGTTTGAGGCTGCTAGTCGAGTTGGCTAGAAAGTCGGTCGGGTAATCTCTGAATTGATTTTGCTTTAGTTATTTTAGCTCCCAATGTCAAAAACGGAGCAGTTTAGCAGCAGGTGGGGGATCATCCTTGCCTCATTGGGAATGGCGATCGGAGCGGGAAACCTCTGGCGATTCCCGCGATTAGCCGGGCAATACGGCGGTTCATTCATTTTACTCTGGATCTTGTTCCTGTTCATTTGGTCCATTCCGTTGCTACTTTCGGAGTTTGCCATCGGTAAGAAATTCAAAAGTGGCGTGATCGGCTCGTTCGCTCAATTGGCCGGAAAGAAATACACCTTTCTGGGTGTCTTCATCACGATCTGTACACTGGGAATTGCCTTTTATTATTCCGTCGTTACGGCATGGGCCGTTCGTTATCTCGGGTTTTCCATAGCAAATGGCGTGGATGTGTGGAGCGGCGGGGAATCTCTCGATCAGAAGTTGGCCGCCGACCCAGCGTATTTGAATACATTCTGGACAAGCATGTCCACCGGTAATTGGACGACTATTGTTGTTTTTGCCGCAGTGGTCGTTTTAGGTGTGGTGCTCCTTGTGCGGGGTATCAAGGATGGATTGGAAAAAGCAAACCGTTTACTTATTCCAAGTTTGTTTGTACTTCTTGTCATCATCGTGATCGTGGTGCTGAACATGGAAAACGGTGTGAAGGGCCTTGAATACATGTTTGCGATCAGGTGGACGGATTTTCAAAACCCAAAAATCTGGATTGAAGCCATTTCACAATCCGCTTGGTCTACAGGCGCAGGATGGGGACTCATGATGACGATATCATCCTACTCGCGCAGCAAAGAAGACGTGACCTTGAATACGTTCATAGGAGCGTTCGGAAATAACACCGCCTCGCTACTCGCCGGTATGGCCATTCTTCCGGCAGTGTTTGCATTATCGGCCACAGAAGGAGAGGCCATCGCCTACCTCCAGGCTGGCAATCAGGCATTGACTTTCACAGTGATCCCGATGCTTTTTAGCCAATTACCTGCCGGAGAATTACTAGCAATCATTTTCTTCCTTGCCCTCTCTATCGCCGCGTTTAGTTCGTTCTTGCCAATGATCGAGTTGCTACAGCGAAACCTTGGCGACCTTGGCCTTACCCGAAAACGAGCTTTCGTGTTGGTCATCGTTATTTTCCTCGTTTTCGGTTTTCCATCGGCTTGGTCGCTTGATGTATTTTCCAATCAAGACTGGGTGTGGGGAGTTGGGCTGATGCTGTCAGGTTTGTTTATTTTGATCGCGGTGGCTCGCCATGGTGCAGCAAAATTCAAGACCGAACTAGTCGATGTGGATTCTGATCTGAATGTCTCCGCTTTGTTTTTTAAGCTGTGCATTTGGCTATGTATTCCTATGGCTGTTTTCCTCATTGTGTGGTGGCTGTCGCAGGGGTACAGTGCAAACCCATGGTTCAGTGAGCAGGGAAATTGGAATCTTTTTGACGTGTACAGCAATGCATCTGTGGTCACGCAATGGGGACTTGTGTTGGTTCTTGGGGTTATTCTGAATGGTTTCATTTATAAAAAATTTGTAAAACAATGAGCACGCTTTCGATCATCAGTATGGTTATCAACCTAACCGTCGTAGTAGGCGGGTTTCTATATTTTTTATCGATAGCCCTCAAGCAAGAAAAAACTAAGAATCAATCATGAAGCAAATAGACCCGCTCAATCAAGTCGCTGACTTTCATAGAACCTTCAAGCATCCAATTCTTTCTGATCCTCAGATTCCTGCGAAGGAGAGATGTGAGCTTCGTGTGTCGCTAATCGCCGAGGAATTAGATGAACTGAAAGAGGCAATCAAAGACAAAGATCTTGTGGAAGTGGCGGATGCACTGTGTGATATTCAGTATGTGCTCTCGGGAGCGGTTTTGGAGTTTGGATTGGGAGAGAAATTCGCGGATTTGTTCAATGAAGTGCAACGCTCGAATATGAGCAAAGCCTGCAAAAGTCAAGAGGAGGCAGAAGCCACAATCGAACACTACTTTAAGAGAGACGGCACTAAGGCATACTTCAAAGAGGAGGATGGAAAATTCCTTGTGTACCGGGAAGGAGACAACAAGACGCTAAAATCAATCAACTATTCTCCGGCGGATTTGAAGGGGATTTTAAGGAGGTAGGCAGCAAGTTTTTATTTTCGTCAATAATTGCAAGAGACTTCAGCCTTGGATGTTACATTGGTGCTACTTTCTGGGACACAAGTAGCATTTACACCAAAACCAATAAACTAGCTTAGAGCACCACTTAAATGGTACTTGAATGCGCAACAGAAAATCACTCCTACTAAGGTCTTCGGTCGTTCTAATAGTAGCTTGCACCTCGTTTGGATTGTCCAAAATAAGATCCCAAGCCGACGTTCTAGAAAATCCAATCCTATTCTCGCTAGTAGCTCCTCCATTTGCCTCAGGCTCTTTCGGACACCAGCTAGAAACTTTTGGCAATCATGAAACAGGATGGACTGTTGCACCGCGCGGAGGTGATTTGTGCTTGATGAACACAGATGGAACTGTGCGCTTACTTACAGCAGAGGCAGGGTACGGTGTGGCGTCAGGTGAAATTCAGGGAGAAAATGGGATTGCCGTTCGTCAGCCTTACGTGAGTTTTGATGGGACTAAGGCACTTTTCTCAATGGTTATTGGGGGCCCTTCACAGGCATACGATCAGTCGTACCGAGCAAACAGGTGGCAGATTTATGAGATCACAAATCTCACCGATGTGATAACTGGAATAACCCCCAACATTCAGAAAGTACCAAATCAACCTCCATACAACAATATTTCTCCTATTTATGGATCTGATGGTCAGATCATTTATACCTCCGATGCGCCCTTGTTTGATTTGGAGCATACCTACCCGCAGTTTGATGAGTATGAATCTTCTCCGACTAACACAGGCATCTTCAAATTGAATCCCGCCACGGGAGAGGTGATTCATCTGACCCACTCGCCAAGTGGAGATTTCGATATTCAGTTGGCCAAAGATGGCCGGATAATTTCTACTCGATGGGAGCATTTGAAAAGAGATCAGCAGGCAAGTAATCACCGGGCAGGAAATACGCAATGGCAACCTGTCAACTATGAAGACGAATCAATAAGCGCTTCAATTATCAATGGACCATCCACTCTGAATGGCAAACCTTACGCTGATGCGGATGGCACTCCTTACGAGATTTTTCCAGAAGCTTTTGTGCACATTGAAAACGGCATCAACGTAGAACCGAACCGCGACACAAATGAACCTCTGCATGATTTTAATGAATTTCTGCCATGGGAAATCACCGAGAATGGCGAACGCCACCAAACGATGAATCATGTGGGAAGGCACGAGTTTGGTGGCGTTTATCAAGAAGGCTCTAAGATGGACGACCCCAATTTGCTCTACACGTTGGGTAATTATTCGGCAAACGACTACCGAGAAACTGTAGGCTCAGATGCGGGCATTTTTCAAATCAAAGAAGACCCGCGCCCTGGATTCGAAGGGACATTCTATGGAGCATGGTCCAGAGAGTTTGGTCGTTTTTCTTCCGGAAGAATTTTCGAATTTTCATTGCCAATAGGAGCAAATCCGCAAGATATGGAGGTGATTGATTGGACACATCCAGACATTGATAATGTGGCCAATGCTGGCAAAGGCCATTTTAGAAATCCGCTTATGACAATGAGCGGAACCATGCTGGTGTCGCATGCCTCTCAGGATAATTTGTTCAGTCCGAGTAATCCTTACACGTTCCGAATTTGCAAAATGGAAAAGGCCAATGCTGACGCCAATGACACAGAACATGTACCGGGAACATACCTTACTGGGAGTGGGTTTTCAAAAGAGATAGTGTATTGGGGAGATTCACCTGACCCAATCTCCAGCACCATTGAATTATCTGAAACAGGGATAGTGGAAATCGTAGCACGAACGGCACCAGTGGCAAGACCCACTTTTGAAATAGAGGACGTGGAGCAGTCGGTGCTGGATGAGGAGGCCATTGACGTGGACCAGCTTAGAGCCTGGATGATTGACAATAACCTTGCACTGATCGCAATCAGGAATGCCACCGAAAGAGATCAGGGCGAGAGTCAGCAACCTTTCAATTTAAGGGTGCCCGGAGGGGTGGAATCGATTCCAATTGGCGGCAAAGTCTATGACATCTCCAATTTTCAAATTTTTCAGGCGGATATGATCAGAGGATATGGCCTTAGAAATTATATAGGCAGACGACCGATTGCCACGCCAATGCACGATACCGATCAGAGCCCTGTAATCGAATCATTTAATCTGATGGATTTAGCTGGGCCTGAAGGCAGTGTAAAGATTGGACTGGATGGTTCCATTGCCGCCTTTGTTCCGGCTACCCGAGCCTTGACCTGGCAAACACTCGCTCCTGACGGGGAGGAGGTCGTTCGAGAAAGACAATGGCTGACCTTCAGCCCTGGAGAAATAAGAACATGTGAGGGTTGTCATGGAATAAACGGAAAAACGCATTTGGGAAATGATAAGCCAGCAAACAAACCGGAGGCCCTGAGGGATTTGATGAAATTCTGGAAATTAAAAATAGACGGGACGACTTTAGGCGCCTTACGTCAAGCCTTGGATGACGACTTACTTTTGTCAAATTTCCCTAATCCTTTTTCCAACCAAACAACAATCCGTTTTGAGCTCAAAGAGCCACAACCGATCAATATTTCTATTTTCGATCTTCAAGGAAGATTGATCAAAACATTGATTCAGGGAAATAATAAGGAAGGAAAGTATGAGATCATCTGGAAAGGATATAACGAATCTGGAATGAAAAGCCCAGGGGGAATGTATGTCTGTAAGCTGGAAGGGAAATCCGAGAGCCGACTAATCAAAATAATCTTGAGGTAGAAGTAGATCATGCTAATCAAGCTGGGAACTATTACCAACTCAAACAAGTGGATTACGATGGTCAGTTTTCCTATTTACCCGTTCGTTTTGTTTCGTTTATGTGGAAATTTTTGATCCCAGAGAAAACAAGCCCAAGGAAATAACGATGAGCCTAACGAAAGCATTGGTCTTTCCTTTGGGCATGACCCGCTGGCTTGTACTTCTTAAAGATAAACTCAAGAAAAAGTGGTCAATAGGCGCCTTTGGATAGTGGATTGAATCACCTATGAATCATGATTTTGCCCCAGGTTGTTTCATTTAACCCGACGACTTGAACCACGTACAATCCGGCTTCTAGCGAAGTAGTGGAAATATCATTCCTATCGGTTTGAATCACAATTTCTCCATTCAAATCGAATACCTTTACTTCTAGGTTTCCCGACATTCCCTCTACCTGAAAATGATCGTTTGCTGGATTAGGAAATAAATTCAGCGTCTTTATTGGCTGCCGATATGAAATTGCGATCGCATTAAACACTTCCGTTTGCCCATCATAATCAACTTGCCGTAGACGATAGAAGTTATTACCAACAGTAGGGTGCCTGTCCACCATCATATAGTCGGCTATTGATTCGCTAGTGCCTTGCCCATCCACCTCGGATAGAAAAACGAAATGTACCCCATCCGACCCCTTCTCCACCACAAATTTTTCATTGTTGATTTCTGAAGCTGTCCGCCATTCGAGCACTATTCGGTCGTCCTGTATTTCTCCACTGAAGAACAGGAGTACAACGGGGAGCGGATTTCCGGCATCCGTTACAGTATACGAATTCAATGAATTCAGTCCAGATAGCTCCACCCAATTGGCATTAATATCCGCTGCTGTACTGCCAATATCCATCCATCCTGAGCCATTGTTTTCCCAGATAGAAAGTGTGTTTTCATCATGGCTATTTATGTTCTGATCCAGATAATGAAACCTTAGTGTAGCATTAAGAGAAGAATTATTGGCAGGGGTGACGGTGTATTGCCGAGCAATACTCTGGTGCGATCCACTGTTGACAGGAGAATGAGATCGGATAATGGTCGTTAGGCCAAGATTCGAAGCGGAGGTGATCATAGCTCCCAAGTTGCCTGGATTAATCTGGCTGGGAGCATTGAGGATCTGAGAAGAGGTCATGCTGCCAGTACCAAAAATAAAATTCGTCTCATCCTCGTTGTGCAAGGTGGCGTTATCCAGTTCTAATTGCATGGCGTTCAGATCTATTCCACCACTTTGAAGGTCGAGCAAATTTTTAATTGAGACAAAGCCATTTAAAAAAATCCCATTACTGCTTTTGTTGATCGTGAGATCAAAAATGTTCAACGGGACATTTCCACCAATCAATGTTTGAGAAGAAGGCGCGTTACCTTCGATTGAGAGCGTTTCGGAGGAGGAATTCCATGCCCCTGAAACATTAAGAGAAGAATTTACAAGTACGATGCTTGGGCTCCCCTGATTTACCCAATTGGAATTGGAACCCAACTCAACAGTACCCTGCGCTGTAATAAAAAGGGCTTGAAAGAGGGATGTTACCACTAGGCCAACTTTCATTATTGTTGAGTTATGGGCTCCAAATTGGCTTCACTCACTAAAAGCCGTTCCAAAAGGTCTAATCTGTTTTTTAATTGCTCAATAAGTGCTTGCTGCTCCTGAACGGCCTTTACCAAAGGCACCACAAATTGTGAATATCGCAAGCCGTAGTGCTGTTCCTTGGATATGGGAATCACCACTCCACTAAAATCATATCCCAATCGCTTCGCTGACTCCTCCACCTCCTGAGCAATGAACCCGGTCAACACTTCATTGCGCTCACCATTTTCACCAATTCCCAAAAACCGATTGAGTTTGTTCAGATTGAGTTGATAAGTGACTGGCCTTAATTGAAGAATAAAGTCAAGGCCAATTACATTTTCTCTAATATTTTGTTTGAAACGGCCATCACTTAAATCTGTCCAACCGGCGTACCCACCAATGTCAGTAACTGCTGAGCTACCGATGCGAACTTGATTGCTGGCTGTTGTTTTGGCATTGTAGCCTAAGGCCATGCTGTTGGTTTGAAATGCACCAGATGTTTGATCAGCGAACTTCCCAAAATAGGTACTATTTGCACTAGTGAATACATTAGCACCAGCTCCGTACCCAACGGATGTGTTTGAACTACCCGAGGTGATCTGATACATGGATAATGACCCCAGACTGGTATTTTCAATTCCCGTTGATGCAGTAGCTTGAGCGGACCTGCCTACAGCAGTATTATTGTTTCCTGTGGACAATTGGAGGCTGTTGTTACCAATGGCAATATTGAAATCTCCAGAGATGTTGTCCTTTAGAGCATTGTAACCAATGGCTACATTATAATTCCCGTCATTGTTAGTTTCGAGAGTATTTGACCCTATTCCAATATTGTTAATACCGCTCAAATTGTTGTTGAGAGAAAGTATCCCCACACCAATATTGCCATGTCCATCATCATTTGACATCAACACTTCGTGCCCGATGGCAATATTGAAGTTGCCGACTGTGTTGCTATACAATGAATTGGTACCAATTGCCATGTTTAATTGGCCAGTGGTATTGGAATAAAGAGCAGAATCTCCAACCGCAGTATTTGGATTCAAAGCTGTTGAGCTATACAACGCAGCATTACCAATGGCTAGATTCCCGTCTGTGGTTTGATTAGAATATAGACTATTGAGGCCAATGGCCAAATTGTATGAGGCGGTGGTGTTTCCTCTGGCAGCTCCATTTCCAATGGCAAGATTTCTATTTCCAGTATTGTTGAATAGGGCGTCATTGCCCAACGCCATATTATAAAAGCCGGTCTGGTGGTTGTAGAGCGTGGAGTCACCCATGGCAATGTTATAGTACCCTGAAGTATTGTTTCTTAGAGCCGCCTTGCCAAGCGCAATGTTATTGTCTCCAATATCATTTAAGAATAAAGGACGATACCCTACGGCCAGGTTAAAGTTGCCAGTGGTGTTTGCCTCCAAAGCGGCCATTCCCATGGCAGTATTCCCAAACCCGAGGGTATTTGCTTCCAGCACCTCACGACCAAATCCAACGTTATTTGCTCCGTTAGTAGTGGCATTACCAGCCATATAGCCCACAAAATGATTGTAATTATTACTCAGGTCATCGTTGGCTCCAGCACCTCCTCCAATGAAAAGTGAGAATCCGCTGTTATTAGGATAGAACGTGCTGTTTTCCATTATCCACTTTTCACTGCCGCCCAGATCGAACCGGATCATGTCCTCGTCAGCAGATTCTTCAGTCTGAACTTTCGTGTCATTGTCACTGTCGGATAAGTCTGGAGTATTCCCTGCCACCAGTTGGATCCAACCACCAGTCTCATTGAACCAAAACGATTCGGTATCAGTATCGAAAACGAGCAATCCTAGAGAAGGAGAGGAAATGGCGGTTCGCTGACCGGTGGTCATTCGTGGCACCAAGAGTCCTTTGTCTATAGACTGCACGTGTAACATGGCACTTGCATCTGGTGATGAGCTATCGTCGTTGATCCCCACATTTTGAGCATGCAGTCCATTTGCGATTGCAACGCAGAGACAGATATTGAAAATTTTGGTTTTCATAACGTTCCAAATTGTGATTTAACTTTTGTTCATTTTTTATGAAAGGGCGACACTAAGGTCGCCCTCTTATGCCGCCCTCCTGGAGGGCAACTGCCTTAGCTTTTAAATAGGTTGATGCTCATTTTTTTATAAATCTCTTAGTTGCTGTCCCCACCTGTGTTTCAATTTGAATGAAATAAATACCTCCATTGAGGCCCGAAACATCAAGCATATTTGACCCTTTTATTCCGAGCAGTTTCTTCCCAGTCATTCCAATCACATGAATGGATCTTATTAACATGCTGTGGTCAATATTCACATGAATGACATCCGAGCTAGGATTTGGATAAATACTGATCTGTTCGGAAAAAGAATTTATTCCGGCAATCGGTGTTACCGTCAGGGTGAAGTCGTCAGAAACTGTGGTTTCCTCCGAATCGGTAGCAATTATTTTAAGATTTAATGTGCCAATGTGATCAGACTTGGGAGTGCCGAAGATTGATTTGGAGGACTCATCGAAACTTAACCACTCAGGAAGCTCAGAGTCATCCACTTGCAGTACAGTTAGTGTGAGAACGTCACCTTCGTCTTCATCGGCAAATGCATTATCGGCAAATGCGAAGAGGAATTCTTGATTGGGCGATGCGGTGAGATCGGGTACAGGATTAAGAACTGTGGGTGCATCATTCGTATTTATCACCTCAATATTGAAAGTAGTAAAGGCTTCACCCGATCCATCGAAAGCAATAAGTTTCACATCAATGGTGCCTACATCACTATTTCCAGGTGTGCCCGAAAAGGTTTGAGTAGGACCATCAAAAGATATCCATTGTGGTAATGCGGAATCGTCCGCTAGTGATGCTGCATAGGTGAGTGGATCATTTTCCTCATCAGAGAAGACATTGGAAGCAAACTGATACGAGAATAGGACATCTTCTGTAGCTGTCTGATTTGGAATGTCATTCGCTAGAATCGGTGCATCATTCACGCTGACTACTTCTAAGCTAAATGTTGTGCTTGCATCAAGATTTCCATCAGTTGCAATTACTGTTACGGTTCGTATGCCTATATCCGTTACCAAAGGAGTGCCTGTGAATGTCCTGTTGGAAGCATTAAAAGACAACCAGGAAGGAAGTGCAGTTGATGGTGAAATGGAGTAGGTGAGCGCATCTCCGTCCTCGTCTGTGAATGTATTGGCTGCAAATTGAAAGCTGAAAACAGCATCTTCATTGGCGGTTTGATTTGTAATTGCGTTTGCCAGAATAGGCGCATCGTTCACGTTATTCACAGTAATTGAAAACTCAGTAGAAACTGATGCATTACTCTGATCTGTGGCTGTTAGCATTACTGAAAGGATTCCTACATCTGCGTTTTCCGGCGTTCCAGTAAATGTTCGATTCGTTGCGTTAAAACTTAACCAATCTGGTAATGTTGTACTAATTGAGTAGGAAACTACATCGTTCCAATCAGGGTCGCTAAATGTATTCGCCGCAAACTGGAAGGTGAACAACGCGTCTTCATCAGTCTGTTGATTGGGAATGCTGTTTACGACGATTGGTGCGTCGTTGGTATTTAAGATCTCCAGCTCAAATTCAGTTTCTGCTGTTCCACCTTTTCCGTCATTTGCCGTGACCAATATATTCATGACATCCAATGCGATATAATCGTCATTGTCTGGCGTGCCAGTAAATGTTCTTGTAGCGCCTTCAAAAGTCAACCAATCTGGGAGTGCACCGCCACCAAACAGAGTCGCATTGTAGGTTAACGGATCTCCATCTGCATCCGTAAAAGTGTTGGCTGCAAATTGGAAATTAAACGTTGCATCTTCATTTACCTGTTGATCTGGAATAGCATTCTCAACAGTTGGAGACGAGTTCGCGACAATATTCAACTGAAAAGTAGCAGCTACCTGAGCTGATTGTCCGTCTGAAGCCAGTATATCTATCGAATATGTATTACCAATTTCGGATGCGGGAATTATAGGAGTCGTTTGAAATGTCCTGTTTACTGCAATAAACTGAAGCCAAGAAGGCAGCCCTGATTGTCCTGTTTCCACCGCCGCGTAAAATGGAGTCGGATTGCCCGGATCCGGATCAAGGAACGTGTTGTCAGCAAATTGAAATGACCATGCTTGACCACCTGTGGCTGTTTGATTAGGCACAGGGTTAATTACTTGTACGGGATCGTTGGTGTTCTGAACAACAATGTCAAACGTACTTACTGCAAATTCATCATTTTGATCAGTTGCTATGAGCTTGTAGGAATGGGTTCCAACATCACTTTGAGTAGGCGTGCCGGAGATTCCTCCAGAAGTAGGATTGTATGTTAACCAATTCCCGCTTAGAGGAGAGTCATCTGCAAGTGTCATAGAATAGGTCAATACATCTCCAACATCTGGATCACTGAGATAGCTGGTTTGTGGAATCACAGTATTGTATGCTATATCCTCTTTGGCGGCACCTACAGAAAAGGAAGGAACTACCGCAATTGGTGCATCATTCGTGTTGATTACATCAAAGTTGAAATCATAATAATTAGATGCGTTTTTGTCATCCGTTGCGGTGATTCGAATGGTGTTTAATCCAACCTCATCATTCGTAGGAATTCCTATAAACGTCCGCGTATTTGCATCGAAAGTAAGCCATTCCGGAAGAGGTGAACCATTTTGAAGTGCTGCGGAATAGGTAATAGGGTCACCATCTACATCATTGAACACATTGGCTGCAAACTGAAATGTAAATGCTACATCTTCAGTGATTTGCTGAGTACCAAATGGGTTAATCAAGCCAGGAGGGTTATTGGCGGGATTCACAATGATCGTGATAGGAACTTCAAGACTCGCGTTTCCTGGATCTGTAAACCTTAATACACGATTATGGGTGCCTATATCGGCATTTACTTGAAAAGCTAAGATTCCAAGAAGGATAAGGAAGATAGAAAATTTCGTTTTCATACTGTGCGATCGTTTTTTATATAAAATGAAAAAGCCAAACGCCTAGCTCGTGTGTGAGCTGAAAAG
>CAYORY010000052.1:0-12112 GCA_964406435.1 uncultured Roseivirgaceae bacterium
AGTCGCAATCATAAATGAATCCATCCCAGCTTACGCTAATGGTATTGCGGCACATGACGCCAGCAGCGGCTACAGGATTGAATGCATTAGCTAGTTCCGTCATATACTCTTCATAATTCCCTGAATTCACCAGGTACTCCAAAAATCGGCTCACGGGGAGGTTAGTGATCGAGTAGAGATGGTCGAAGATGATGCCATACCCGTCGGACAACTTGGATTTAAATTCCTTTTCTAGATCACCCTGATCACCCGGCAGAAAAGCACCTGAAGGATTGTAAACCAAGTCAAGTTGCAGATCGGGATGGCCCTGGCCATAGCCCACTTTATTAAGCATTTGGAGTGCTCGAATAGACTTTTCAAATACGCCATCCCCACGTTGGGCGTCCGTTCTCCTTGCAGTGAAGTAGGGTAAAGATGACACCACATTTACCTTGTGTTTTTTGAAGAAATCCGGAAGGTCATGATACTTTGGATTTGCAAGGATGATGGTGAGGTTGCAGCGCACAATAATGTTCATCCCCAAAGCAGAAACCTCTTCCACGAACCATCTAAAATCAGGATTCATTTCTGGCGCACCACCGGTCAGGTCCACCGTCTTGATACTCGACCCCTTCAGTGCATCCAGGCATTGCTGCATAGTTTCGCGCGTCATTATTTCCTTTCGATCAGGTCCTGCATCCACGTGGCAGTGCTTGCATACCTGGTTACACATTTTCCCGACGTTTATCTGGAGTATCTCAATGTGCAGAGGAGTCAGAGGGAATAAATTGGCTTCCTCCATTCTACTGGCAAATGACCGTATTCCAATACGCTCTATATCATCGAGTACCTCGATCTGACCTTCAGGTGACGATAGTTGATGTTGCTGTCTTTTTAAACTTACCAGACTCATTGCATTAATTTTTCATTCACCTGCCCCATCATTTGCACGCCGTGTACCAACGAGGCACCTCCCCGAATCGCCCCTGCAACATGCACGGCCTCCATCATTTGCTCCTCGTCAGCTCCTTTTTTTAGACAGTCAGAGGTGTATGCATCGATGCAGTAGGGGCATTGGATGGCGTGCGCCACGGCTAAAGCAATAAGCGATTTCTCCCTTTTTGTCAAAGCACCTTCTTCGAATACAGTGTTGTAATAATCAAAGAATTTTTCACCGAGAACCTTTTGAAATTTCGTGATATTTCCGAATTCCTTTAAGTCTTCTCTGTTATAGTAGGTAGGTTTCATATTTATTGGTTTTTGCGTAAATGTATGCGTTCCAAATGTTGGACGGAATTAATTACGTATGTAATTGGCCAACTGGATTCGAGACGACAAGCTAATGAGATTTTGTCCTTTTAATTATATCAATGAAAATGAGACTGGCTGGTATAAAAAAGTACCTACTTCGTTTGCTTAGGTTGTTATTTGCCAATAGATTTACTAGAGATAGATAGTGAGTATCTATTTTCCATAGCTGGTTCTTAATGAAGAAGGGTTGCATTGTGACCCTTCTTTCTTTAAAACTAAAAGGATGATAAACGACCGCATAGCAGCCTTAATTGAATCTCTGGGTATTAGTCCTAACCGCTTTTGCGAGGCTGTAAAAGTCAATCCTACAGTCATTCATAACATTATCAAAGGCCGAAGGAGCAAGCCAAGCTACGATCTTCTAGAAAAAATTCTTACCTCATACGAGGAGATAAGCAGCGATTGGCTGCTGCGGGGGGAAGGGGGTATATGGAGAAAGAAGACCTCCGTACTACGTCAGAGAATGGCTGATCCTGAAAGTATAGAGAAGCGTCTCATGGAGCTTACGGATATTATTAAGGTGAAAGCACCTGAGCATCATGAGGTGTACGAGTTGAATGAATTGGTAATGGCACTAATAGATCAGCATGATGCTCAGAATAAGAAAATGCACAAGACGCATGAGCGTCAAGAGAAGATCATTCAAACGCTCATGCGTTTGAAAAAGAATTTCTAATTAATCCCAGTCTAGCTTTTCGAGCTCTGCAGAGAGAATTCTCCGCACCTTCAGTCGGGAATAGACGTGGTATGCTGCCAGTATCAGGATCAAGCTCACGAAACCGGCGATTACTGAAAACAGAATTTTTTTGGAAGCCTCATCCTCCTGCTGCGATCGCAATTCTGCGTAGTAGCCATTCACTATTTCACGAAGTTCTGGTTGTTTGCTTTCATAGTCAATCTCCAATTGTTCCTTGTCGTATTGCTCAGAAGCCAAGGTGAGTTTTTGTGCATAGACGTTTTGGCCTGCCGTATCACCAAGCATCACCATTAGATCATTGAGGACGGTGAACACTTTCATTTCGCACTCCAGGCAATTGTCTATTTGGAGGACATATTGCTCAGCTATTCTGGCATGATGGAAAGCCTCATTTGTCATGCCTAATTGAGCATAGGCCTTAGCAATGTCTCGGTGAGAAGTGTGCTTGTCTTTGGCATCAGCTTCAGGATCATTATTCTTCACCTCTACAGCTAAAAGATAATATTCTATTGCATTGGAATATTGCTTTTGATCATAAAATACATCGCCCAGGTTGTGCAGAGCAAAGGCTTTATAACTGGCGTGATTAGCAGCAATTGCTTCCTCTCGTAGCTTTTCATAGTAGTATTTTGCTAGGTCATAGCTGCCTTGAAGTTGATGAGCAATTCCCAGCCCATTCAATGCCAACATGTTTTTAGTAGAAAATCTCGGGGTTGATGCCAGGATAAGCTGATTTATTTCGACGGAGGCACTATAGTTTTCTGCATTTCTATATGTCCTTTGGATATTGAGTAAGATCCCTAGGGCTTGATCTTTATTACCGAGTTTTTCTGCCGCATCAATACCTAAATAGAAATGGTCAACCGCGAGATCAAAGATTTCATGCTTCCTCAGAATCGTACCAAGATTGACGGACGCATATGATCTGATCTTAAGTGAAGCACTATCTGTGGCCCTTTCGGTTAACGACTGAACTTCCAAATAATCGCGAACGGCTAGAGTAAAATCACCTGTGTTTTCAGATATCCAACCACTATAAAGTGAAGCTCTGATAATACCGGCAGAATAATTTCTAATCAAACTTTCGCCATGTGCCCTTTCACAAAATGAACGTGCTTGCTCCCATTCTTTATTGTCAATATGTTGCTTCGTCCTTTCAAGGAGTTGGTCTGCCAGAGCAGACCCCTGCACGTGAGATGAAAATAAAATGAATAAAATCGGCAATAACCGTCGCACTTGTACTTACTGGTTTCCGCTCGAAAATAGACAAAAAAAAATCGCCAAAGACGATTTTTCTAATTTAGTTATCCACGGCCTAATTGCCACCTACACCGCCTCCATCGTCTTTATCATCATCAGGATCAGATGTAGTACCTACACCACCTCCACCGTCTTTCTCATCATCAGGATCAAATGTGGTATCGATCGTGTCTTGCAATTCATCAAGAGTGTCATCAGTTGCATCTGCGCATGAGCTGAGCACAAATACGAGAGCGGCAAAGCAAATTGCCAGAAGCTTCTTAAGTTTAAGCATGGTTATGAGTTTTTAGTTTTAAAAACTCAATTTTACCGTGCTTTCAGGAGTAACTGATTGAAACTGAAGATTAGTTGTGCACCACTTTGAAACAGCTAAAATCACTAAACACAGCCGTTTATTAACAGAGAATGCCAGTTGTGTACGGGCTTATTGACAGATTTCTGATTCAACTTATCTATTGATAAAACGACCCTGTATTCTTCTTTGGTTTTGAGGAGCGGAGCAAAGACCCGCTCATGGTGGCGAACCCACCGCAGAGCCCCCCGACTACCCCAACGATCACTAGCAAGATGAGCGTATCTCCCACCGGAAGTATAGAGGTCATCAAGGTTGAAAATTGTGAATCATTTTTTGCGTCCAGATGCCAGGCGTATCCCATCCAGACGATCCCAACACCCAAGAAACCCGAGGTGAATGAACTGAAGCTAGAGCCAGGTAGCAACCAACCTACGATGAATGAGATTAACACTAGAATCCACCAGGGAAGGAACATTGAAAGAAAATAGGTGAACACGCCTATGAGAAGAAGTCGAAAAAAGAGTTTCATTCTGCTGGATTCAAACTTTGGATAAAGATAATTCGATCATTTGCTTTCAGATCCCCCTGAAAAAGCATGGGTTCATACTTTCCATCGGCCCATCGGTCAATAAACTCGGAGTAGGTTGGGTTGCCCGGATTTCCAGTCTGGCTACCTGGATAAATGCCCCATGCCTGAACCCCGTTATCACTCAATTCCACCACCATTCTCCACGATGGACCTGCCCGACCACTTGCAGCATTCACTATATTATGATTGCCACCGATCTTCACTTCACTTCTACTGAATGCCCCAATCCTTGTGAGGTGCAACACCGTCGTGTTTTTAAATTTATACCAAGAGAAGTCTTCTCCGTTTTCCTCTTTCCATGTCTCGAGCGAGTCGCTGGCCGCTAGGAAAGAGAGTCTATATAAATCAATCGCATTTTCTTTCTCGGTTGTTTTTTGGATGTCAAAGAATTCAAAGTCGGGCTGAGTGGCCAAAAGGTGAATGGTATTGTAGGTGCTCGGTCGGTACAAGGATACTTCCTGGCCTTCAAACTCATCCCAAATATTCTGGTAAAGAATATCCCACCAAAGCTCAAACGCAGAAGGTTCCTTAAGTTCTGGTTCATTAAAATAGTCCCATGCCGAAAGCAGATCATACATTTCTCTTTGTGAGGGGTTTAATGATGCCGTATCTAAGCTGTCTAACATCATGGGCAGACTTTCAGAAGCTATGTAGTTGAAATTGTCATTCTGTAACTGCATAAAATCCTCAGGCTTGATTTCGTTCAGGATATTTAGCCGATCATTGATGCGCCGGTTTCTATAGTATTCGTAATTGTAGTCATATGAATAATAGGGATAATTGTAGTCACCTGGGTGCTGATTGGCGGAGCTAATAAAGTTTTGTTTAGGATTTTTTACTGAGTACAAATGCTCGCGAGGCATGTAGGCCTGCCACTCGTGGAGTGAGTTGGAGCCATCCAGCACGAATTTGCCTTGCTCTTCCCATTTGACTGGGAATTTACCGTTCACCCAAAGTGCAATATCTCCAGTGGTGCTGCCGTAGATCATATTCTGAGGAGGCCCGGCAAAATAACTGTAGGCCTCCACATAGTCGTCGTAGTTTTTGGCTTTATTGATCAGAAAAAGAGCTTTTGGTTCTTTGGAAGCATCATGTGCTGTCCATCGCATGGCCAAATCCACTCGTTCCTCATCCTGCTCAAACCTTGAATCATAGCTGACAGGCCCATAGTGTGTGTACACAATGGTGTCATAGAAGGTTGATCCACCTCTAATCTCAAATTCTTCCACCACTTTTTTGGTCTTCAACCATTGGTTGTCGTATTTGTACTCTTCCCGTTTTTTATCCTTGAATTCTATTTTGTACCAATCCACCAAGTCACGTTTGGCATTGGTAAATCCCCAGGCAATGCTGTCGTTGAAACCCAGCACCACACCAGGTCCGCCCGGAATTGTGCTGCCCATCACGTTGTAATTTGGGGAGTTCAAATGCATCACGTACCAAATACTCGGCAGGTTCAATCCCAGGTCGGGCTCATTGGCAAGGAGTACCGAGCCATTCGCAGTTTTCTCTCCATTCACTACAAAATTGTTGCTACCATAGTGAGGATCGGGTCTTGAGATATCTCCGCTGGTGGCTACCAAGGGATACTCATCTTCTGGCGTGGTAACTTGGATGGGTTCAAAATTCCATTTGGTGCCTTTGGGAATAATGGGATCAATACCTGCTGGCCGTTCGGGATAAAGCGTGTCGAAAATGTCCCTGCCCCAAAGCTTGAGTGCGTTAGTATGCTCCAAATCCATCTCATCCCTCGAAAGCTGGGAGGCCATTTCTCTCAAAAGGAGAAAACATTTGAAGGAAGTCCATTTCTCTGGTGCATAGTCGAGCAATTTGTACTCGATCGGGTAGTCTTTGTATGAGAGACCGTCTTTATAAGCATTCACCCCCTTGGTGTATGCCTCGATCAAAGCGAACTCTTCCGGGTCTTCTTTTTTCATCAATTCCAAGGACTGCTGAGCACCTGTGGTGAGCCCCGATCTCCTCTTTTCCCGATCGTAATTGAGCGCTTTTTCACCGAGGATTTCTGATATCCGACCGGCCGTGCTGTACAGTTGAAATTCCATTTGCCATAGACGATGGTATGCACTGATGTATCCTTGGGTAAGGAATAAATCATGGTCGTTTTTGGCATAAATGTGTGGAATGAGAAGGTCATCGAAATACACCTCCACAGGCTCTTTCAGTCCATCGATGGTTAGTGACTCGGGTGCTGAGATTTTTTCATTTTCGGCATTTTGCCAAAATCCATGAAAAGGACTCAATAATCTTCCTAGAGGGGGAATTTGGGTGTCTCCCAAGGGCAGTTGGTTATCGAATGCAAAGGTGAGGCCGAGTGTAATGAGTAAGGAAATGACAATCTTGAATGAGCGCATGGGTGGGGTGATCAGAATAGGATTCTAAAATAATGAACTCTGCTGATCTTTTAATGAACTCTGCTGATCTTTGGCATACACAGGCTTACTTCTTTGACCTAGATAAGAAGTCTTTTGGTATGAAAAATTCCAGTTTAAGCATCGCAAAAAGGTAACCGTCGGTTTTTCGATCGTTCCCTCTTGGTGCTCCAGGGATGAGTAGATCATACGCTCCTTGATTTTGCAATGGAATTAAATCCTTAGGGTTGGCCAAGTCTTCAAGGATTGTATTGTCTTCATCTACGGTAGGGTATACACCAGCTACATCATCCAAATAGTCAGTGGTGGTCAATCGATAACCCAGTTCGAAGTTCAGGTTGGTAAAATCGTTGACCTTGAACTTCACCCCGGCAGTAATCGGTACCACCAAGGCCGTGTAACCATACTTTTGGTCGGGCTCGGTATCTATTCTTTTTAGGAAATAGGTTTCGCCCCTAAGCTCTTTGGTGGGAAAATAGGAGGTAAGCCCTACACCCGTTCCAATGTACGGGTCCCATTGAGCTCTCCTGTAATAATCTCCTGCGTAGGGTTTGAGGTAGTAGATCACCTGAAAATTCCCCTCCCAGTTTTTTGATTCAAACGAATGATTCCTTTGTCGCGCAAAGGAGCCTTCCTCTGCCCACGCATCCTTCGCTCTCAGTGAATAGCGACTACCTTCTATTCGTACACTCAGGTGTGTAAGTAGGCGAGCTTCCAATCCTACATTGAGGATGGTCGGTGTTCCTTGAAATTTGGTAGTAATGTCTCCGAAGTACGTGGCAGATCCGGTTCCTACACTCGCGGAGAAGTAGCGATCTGAAAACTTCCATGACAGGAAGTTTTGGCCGAAGGAAAAGGAAAAAGAAAAAAGGAGGACGAAAAGGGAGACAAATCTCATATTGGCTTGAAAATAAAAAAACCCAACTGATTTTAACGTCAGTCAGGTTCTTTTATTTGATTTCCATAGCTGGCGGAAAAATCAAACACCTTTATGTTCCCAAAACCTATCGATAAAGATATATGCTAAAATCAAAGCTAAGCTGGCTAGAAGAGTAAGCATTTTGTCGTTGTTTAAGTGGTGAATTACTCCTTAATTACTTTACAAATTTACCTCGTGCGTACGTGCGCTTTGTTACCATGTAAGACGGATATTCGCTTAGGTATAATGCCTACATTGGTCAATTTGTGGCATTATTCCAATAATCCATGTAGCTTATCTTAGCTTCGGTTATCTTCGCTGGGACTATGAGAAAACCCGAATTTGACGATATTTTTATGGAGTTGGCCGTGAACCTGGCCAAACGATCACATTGTATGAAAAGGCATGTGGGTGCGGTCTTGACCAAGGATACCCGCATTGTCTCCATCGGGTACAATGGACCACCTGCAGGAACGCACAACTGCGATGAGGAGTGGCCGGAAAAAGGATGTCCTCGGGATTCTAAGGGCGGGTGCTCGCTGGCCATTCATGCCGAACAAAACGCCATACTGTATGCGGTCAAGAATAAAACTTCAGTGCAGGGTGCCACTCTTTACGTCACTTTGTCGCCTTGCCTTTCATGCGCCAGAATCATCTA
This sequence comes from uncultured Roseivirgaceae bacterium, assembly GCA_964406435.1. Taxonomy (GTDB): domain Bacteria; phylum Bacteroidota; class Bacteroidia; order Cytophagales; family Cyclobacteriaceae; genus JAAEPI01. The sequence goes on from CAYORY010000052.1 coordinate 8,099, forward strand.
TACGATGGGTATCTCCAAGGTGATCTTTCTGAATTCCTATGCTCAATACAAAGGCATTTCTGAAGATGAGGGCGTAGAATTTTTACGGAAATTCGGTGTGGATGCTGTGCAATACCAAGGAGAAATAGCTCATGCCACCGAGCTTATCTAGTAGACACCTTCGTAGACATTTGGAAAGCGTGTGAGATTTCCTCCACGGTTAATGAAGATCGTATAATCGAATCCTTCTTTGGATTTGAAGGTGGGCTCTGTGGAACCGTGCTTGATGATAGTGGCCGGGTTGTTTTTTAGCTGCTTTGGATAATTATAGTTGATTCGTCGGAGATCATTTGTCATAAAGGACTTGTTAAACAATGCCGACACTCGGATGTTCATAACCCTGCCTTGGATGGGCGAAGAAGAATTGTTTTGAAGCTTATATATGGAGGAGGGTTTGGTGGCGTGCCTAAGTCCGATGACGCACAAGATTCCCTCGTCTGGGTTTTCTTCTATCAGTTCGTCGAATTTTTCATAAATGATTTTATCTCTGAATCTGTACTTGGTGTTTGGGTTAGTGTAGTCAAAAGTGAGCCCGTCATCCATATCCAAAATCAGTTGTGCAAACTGGACAAAATTCTCCCCGAAGTAGTCCATGTATGCTTCGTTGTTTTCGTCCAAGTCCACCAGTGTTTTTTCCACCAGTCTTTTCACAAGATCCTTATCGTAGTAAAACATGACCGCAAGGCCATCGAAGGATTCCCGATGGGCACGGGTTTGCTCGAACAACCCCTTAAACTCACCGAGTGTCGGTTTGAACTGTTGGGGAATTTCCTTTCCTTCAATAAGGTCATTAATAACAAAAATGGCCGACTCCATTTTGTATTCTATGTCAATGCTTCTCACGATGATTCTTTCTTCAGGGTCAAGTGCTTCATTGAACGTCTTCAAATCTTTGAAGAACTTTCGGTTTTCTTGTCCCCAAAACATCGTGTTTCGCGTAATCTCGGGTAGCAGAGTGGTGTCGCCTGTCTCCAAGTAATTGTTGATCATGTGGGCGGCACTCGCCCCCTGCTCAACGGCAAGAATTCTGACATTGGCATGCTCGTGGAGATAGCGAAGGATTTTGAACGTGGCTTCTGGCACTGCCCGGATATTATGCCAATGCTCAGCAAGTACATAGAGCTGCTGATCACCTAAATCTATTTGCTCGAAACCTTGAAAATTATCATTGTTTCCCAAGTCGATAGTTTGCATACTGACTGATGTCTGCTGGCCTGGTAAGTATTGGAAGGCAACAACAATTGGTAAAAAAACAATGAGTCGAAAAGGCATCAAAAGCGTTCTGGTTCTTTGCTTAACGTGCTGCATACAGCACTAGTGTAAAGGTATGCCGCGAATGTATTTTCTTCCCTGAATACTTTTTAACTTTAAAATCTTGCAATAGAATGCTAATAACTATTCCCCTAAATTGAAGTCATGTTACCAATAGATCGTCAATTGAGCATCTTGATTCACCTTTCCAATGCCGACAAGGAATTCGCACAGGAGGAAAGACAGTTGATAATGGAAATTGGCAAACGGAATGGGTTGTCCGAAGGTGAAATCGAGCGGATAATTCGAAATCCTACCGGCATTCCAGAGTTGAAAAACCTGCCGTCGGATGAGCGATTCACTTACATGGTGAGCATCATTCAACTAATGAAAGCGGATGGCAAAGTGCGACAGTCGGAAATACAATTCTGTGAAATAATGGCCATGAAGCTAGGCTACCTCCCGGGAGTGGTGGCAGAAATGTCGCAGTTTGTGTACTCCGATGCAAAAATGATGAATATGAAAAAGCTGGAGCAAATCGCAAAAATCAACCTTTTGAATCCTAAGGATTGAGCAAAAATTCTATGAAAAGTTTGCTATCCTTTCTTCTCGTCTGCTCAGCTGGATATTCGGCCATTTGTCAATCTCTCATCGGGGCTTGGGAAGCAGTTTTTGAGTTGGAAGGCCAGAATGTTCGGATGGTTGCCATTTTCACTGAGGAGCATCAGGTGGCAGCTTTGTATGCTAAAGAAACTGGCGCCTTTATAAGCACGAACGGAGGTGGCTGGTCTATGGAAGGAAACACTGTGACTGAGTTGGTGGAGTTTGATTCGTCTAATCCAGAAAGGGTAGGGAGTAAAGTTTCTTTTGAGATCGAACTTGGAGAAGGGGAGTTAAGGATTGTCGGAGATGACAGGAAATTTGTCAGACTGGATGCCGGAGAGCCAGGTGATCTAGCTGGGGCATGGCTTATCAATAGTCGAATTGTCGATGGCTTGCCACAGGGCATGGATCCCTTTTCACCAAGAAAGACCATGAAGATTTTGTCTGGCACTCGTTTTCAATGGATTGCCTTTAATACAGAGACGGGAGATTTTCACGGAACAGGTGGAGGCACCTACACTACCGAAGATGGAAAATACACCGAGAGCATTGAGTTCTTTTCAAGAGACAATACCCGAGTAGGAGCTTCCTTGGAATTCAATTATGAGATGGTAAATGGTGATTGGCATCACTCAGGCAAAAGCAGTAAAGACAACCCCATTGACGAGACATGGGGCAGGCGATAGCAATTCAGATTAATTACTGCTGTTTCTTCTTCCTTCCTTCAATAATTTCTTCATCATTTCCTGATAGAAAATTTTATGTGATTTGAAATTTTGAGTGGGAGTATTAGTGAAGATGATCCCTGCGGTTCCGTTTCTCGGATCAAAGGATACCACCGTCCCAACCCCAGGATCTGCGCCTGTATGAGAAGGCAAGCGAGGCATCAGGAGGTAATATAGCCAGTGGTCAAATTCATTGTAGTTCCAAGCTATTGCTTGATACTCCGCTGCATCCGGAAATTGAATGGAGAGAAATTCCTGAACGGTTTCGGGTTTCAGAAAGGACTTTCCTCCTGATTTTCCACTGTTCAGAAAGAGCTCAAGAAACTTAGAGTAGTCTTGAACATTGGTTCGCAGCTGACCGTCAGGGAAGGTTGGATAACCAAAATGCTTCAACACTTCATAAGAATCATTTTCAGCATCGTATTCATGAGGGCGAGAAATGTTTTCGTGAGGGATTTCATTCAAAAACCAATAGGAGTCCGCCATTTGCAGTGGTCTGAAAATTTCCTGTTGCATGAACTCACTGAAGGTCATTCCGGAAACTTGCTGAAGTATGTACCCAACCAGGGCATAACCTGCATTGCTGTAGCTCAGTTTCGAGGCAGGCTTGTACGATGCGAAATTCTTATCGCTATAGTATTCGCCTCCCTTCAGATAATAATTCTCAATGAAATCACTCAGTTGGAGGGGAGAATCGCCTCCTGTTTCTAGTGTGTATTGTGAGAACAGTAATTCGCCATCGTCTATCAATGAGGACGTATGCGTCAAGAGCATTCGAAGTGTGATTTTCTCATCTGGGAAGTCGGGATTTCTCACCGAAAAGGGAAGATAAGTATTGATGTCAGCGTCGAGATCAAGCTTTCCTTGGTCGTAAAGTTTCATGATGCCCAAGGCAGTCATGGGTTTAGAGCAAGAGGCGATCATAAAAAGGGTATTGTCCTTTACAGGATCGCCCGTTTTAGCATTCATGGTGCCGTAACTGCCAGACCAACCAAGTGTGCCATTGGACAAGTAGGCAACTTGCATTCCGGCGATGTTGGCTTTTCGCATTTGTTTTGAGAAATAACGATCTAGCTTTTCAGAATTCTGAGAGCATACAACATGCACAAGACAGGATACCAATAGAAAAAAAGGAAATTTCATGTAGAGTTTATTCAAGGACACTAAGAAGATCGCATGGTTTCTTTCGGATGAAATCCTTCGGGATTATTCTTCAATGACCTCTTTTACTCGGCCTACAATTCCATCTTCCAGCATGACCTTAATTCCATGAGGATGGGTGGCCGATTTCGTGAGGATTCGCTTTACGAACCCCTCAGTAAGTTCGCCTGTGCGCTGGTGGTGCTTCTGCACGACCATGACCTCCGAGCCGATAGTAATGTTGCTTCTTTGGGTT
>CAYORY010000053.1:0-12074 GCA_964406435.1 uncultured Roseivirgaceae bacterium
GACCTTTCTCGAAAGTGAATATTCTCTTATTCTCAATTTGAGGAAGTAGTCGAACTGCCCGCTCAATGGGGCCGGCAACTAACTGAGGGAAGAAGGCCACATAAGTAAAGAAATTCAACGCGTTCTTGGTTGGAGCCAGCTTTCCTCTATAAATGTCGATCGTGTAGCTCATCGTCTGGAAGGTATAGAAGCTAATGCCTACAGGCAGTACGATTTGCAAAGTGGTATACGAGACCGACCAACCGACCATGCTGAAAAATTCGACCAGAGAGTCGGCGAAGAATCCATAGTATTTGAAAAAGCCCAGAATCCCCAGGTTGATAAGTATGCTGAGCGCTAGAAGTAGTTTTCTATTTTGTGCCTTGATGGACTTATAAAGGCTAATGCCTATCAGGTAGTCTGCGAGTGAGCTTATGAAGATTAATGAAAGAAACCGGTAGTCCCAAAGCCCATAAAAAAAGTAACTGGCCACCAGTAAAAAACCATTCTGATAGCTGACTTTCTTTAGACTCCAGTAAATCAGGAATACGAAGGGTAAGAAAAAAAAGTATTCTAATGAGTTGAACAGCACTTCTTAAAAAAACTAGGGTAGTAGGATTGACTTATTTTATCAGCTTATACAGCCCAAAGAGACCCAAGGTAGCTCCGATGATCAATGTGAAATAATAGGAGCCCTCACTCATGGTGTAGGAGCCTGACAAGGCATTGCCTATGATCTGACCAACACCGGCTTGAGGCGAATGCGTTTGTGCCCAGTAGATGGTAAACGCCCCGACAAGAATTAGTACGATACCTATTACTTTCCCTTTTTTCATAATTGGTTTTATTCGAAGTGATACAAAAAAATCATAGTAGCTGTGAAAGCCGGTTTCTTTTCGTCCTTGATTTCTAATACCACATCAAGTTCAGTCTTTGATATTCCGCGCAAATTAATCAGGTTTTTGAGCTTTGCCTTCAATCGAACCTCCGAGCCCACCTTCACCGGTTGACCGAATTTGAGTGAATCAATACCATAGTTCACGAGCATCTTTACGTTATTGAATTCCGCAATCTGCTCCCAGAGATACGGCATGACCGAAAGCGTAAGGTAGCCATGGGCTATCGGGGTGCCGAACGGCCCATTCGTTGCTCGCTCCACGTCGCAGTGAATCCATTGATGGTCTAGCGTGGCATCCGCAAACAGGTTGATTTGATCCTGTGTGATTTGAAGCCAATCGGAAACGCCTATTTCCTGCCCAATAAAGGCTTCAAATTCTTCGTGGCTATTGATGATTACTTTGTTCATTGCTCTTTGTTTTGAACCGGACTCACTGGCAGCACGCCCTTGGCCTCCACCTTACCGGATAGCAAGTTAACCACTGCCTGAATATTTGAGATATTCGAACCAATGGCACAAACATAGGCATCAGCCGAAATCAAGTTCATATCATAAGGGTCTTTCAATGCAATATTGACAACAGGAACTTTAGCCATTTCCTGAATGGACTTAAGCTGCTCTCTTTGCCAGGTCAGATCGAGTGACTTGCCAGGTAAGGGGTAATTTTCGCTGACAGCCAGCACAAGATCACTTTTTGGGATTTCATCCCCCGATGCGAACTCATTCACCGTGAATCCTGCAGCTTTCATTTCCAACACAAAATCACGATACGCATTGGCGTAGTTAGGGCCGATTCCTTCTGCAATCCGAATGATCTCTTCTACATTCTCCTTAGCCAATCGAATGATGGCTACCGTCGAGCCAGTCTTTATGGGCAGCAAGTCAGTTGGATCATTTTCTATAAGCGCCGCATCAGCCGCTTTTACCGCTATGCCTTTGTTTCCAACACTGCCAATTGTAGCGCCTGCTGCATCGACATTCACGGGCACTCTTCCTGCCAGATTGAATTTTTCCTTCAGGCTTTTGATGCGATTGTACGCCTCATCTATTCTCTCCATTGGTATTTCACCATCCATTACAGCCTGTTCGATTCTATCCATCAAAGCCGTTTGTGATTTCTTATAATCGCCCACATCCTCCCCATAGCGCTCTTCCGCAAGCATGATCATGTCCGCTCCTGCCAGAATAGCTTGAATCGCTGCATCTCCTGGATCATAATTTTTTTGGATCGCCCACATATTGAACGAATCAGTGATGATCACGCCTTTGAATCCTAGTTTTTCTCGTAAGTAGCCTGTCAAAATTTTCTTGGAGAGCGTCGAAGGATTTTCGGGATCAAGCGCTTCATAAATGATGTGTGCAGTCATGACCATATCTACCCCTTCTTCCACCGCAGCTTTGAATGGGAGTAAGTCTATGGACTCTATTTCTTCAAGTGTCCTGGAAACTTTTGGTAATCCACTGTGCGAATCCGAGTCTGTGTTTCCGTGCCCGGGGAAATGTTTGGCAGTGGCGATCACATGGTTGGCATGTAAACCTCGAACTGCCGCCCGAACTCTTTCGGCCACTTTTTCCGGATCTTCTCCGAAAGACCGTGTGCCAATGATCGGGTTGCCGGGGTTGGAGTTCACATCAGCCACGGGGCTCAAATCGCAGAACATTCCGACGGCAGCTATTTCCTGAGAAAAAACCGTGTACATTTTTTCGGTGTGCTCCACAGGGGCGGCTCCAAGAGCCATATTTCCGGGCCCAGTGGTGGAGTAAGGAACCATCACACCCCAGGCGCCTTCCTGATCTCCGGCGGTTAGCAGCGGCAATCCAGACAAACCGTTTATGGAAGCTTGCTGCAAGACATTGAGCAAAGTAGCGGCATCCGTGGGAGAACCAAGATTTTCATTGCTAAGGTACAGCCCACCTATACCTCGTTCTTCTATGAATGGAAGTACTGTTTCTGCCTCCTGACCAGAGAAAGCCAATAGGAACATCTGACCTACTTTCTTGCGTACTTCAGCTAGGTCTGGTTTGGAAGGGGAGCAGGTTTGGCAAAACACTGACAGGACGATGAGCCATGTGATTTTTTTCATGAAATAAATGATTCTTTGAGAAAGTTAAGAAATTAATTTACAGCCTCTCCAGACTCGTGATTGCGAAGTTTGATTTTTCCATCGGTTATTGCGAAAGTCTCTTCCTCCTGACCCTCGAGATACAGGGAATTTAGGTCGGGCTGACCACCATCTACCCACGCCGTGTACCAAAAATCTGCAATAAGCTTCACCGCCGATTTCATTCTACGCTCAACCATTCCGTTCAATCGGTCGTGATAGGCCTTCGAAAATTCCTGAGAGTACGTGCGCACATTACTATTTCCGCGCTGCTCAATGACAAACTTTCTTGACTCACCGATTTCAGCAGTTACCTGTTTTTCATACAGCAACACGCTATCCAATGCGAGGTGCGATTGCACCACTGCATCCCAGATTCTTATCTGTGGATTTTTGATGTATTCAGCTTTTCCTACGAACAAATAATAGTTTTCACTAAATAACTCAGGCAATCGACTCTCCCAAAACCCATGGATACCAGATTGCCCCGTAAGCTGACCATTGTAGTTTTCTGTGGTATGCAGAGGCACATGCGCATCGCCTATGTAATGCCCTAGATCGGCAGAGAGCCTTAGAATCTGGGCGGGATCCTGATTGGTAAAGGCATTTGTAAGCCAGCCTTTCACTCGGTTCACATGCCAGGGCACAATGCCGTAAGCTTGTAGGGTGTCCTCAGTATACATCTCCACTGCATCTGACCAGAATCTGGGCATTTTGTACAGCGCACTGTCTCCATAAACATCCAGATCTATATAATGCCGTGCGGCCTCCTCGGGCAGAATATATCGTCGCTGATCGGGATTGATGGCCTTCTCCGTGATGTATTCAATGTTTCGTTTGTAAAAGCCAATCATCTCAGGAGGCAATGAAAAAACCGCCAGTCGATTTATTTTTTTGTGCGAATAAAACCCCCACCCAGTAGATAACCACGGCAGACAAAGCGCTAGCAGGATGAAAAAGGAGCGTTTCATTGATTCAAAGTAACGAGTTTCGGGAATGACATGAAGAATATGAAAGTTGTCTTTTGATTAAAAAATAACTTTGATGTAGAATCTTTGATCATTTCAGTGAAAAATCTATCTTTGCGTTCCCAATTTTGAAAAGGACAGATAATGGCAAATCATAAGTCAGCACTTAAAAGAATCAGATCAAACGAGGCGAAGAGACTTAGAAATAAGTATCAGCACAAAACTACTCGTACTTTTCTTCAGAGATTAAGAACCTCTACGGACAAGGCTGAGTCGGAGGAGTTATTGAAGCAGGTCACAGGAATGCTCGACAAGCTTGCTAAGAAAAACATCATTCATAAAAACAAGGCTGCAAACTTGAAGTCAAGCTTGACTAAGAAAGTGGCAGCTATGTAATTGCAGATTACAAACAAGAAATTGATCCCGGTCTCTCGATCGGGATTTTTTTTGCCTTCGCGGAAATTATCTATTTTCGGAGGCAATGGAATCGTATCCTTCCGGAAATATTTCGATAAAACAATGGGCTGAAGAGGATCGCCCAAGGGAGAAGCTCCTGCAGAAAGGTCGATCGGCACTCACTGAAGCTGAACTAATTGGTATATTGCTCGGATCGGGAAATCAAAAGCAAACTGCTGTGGACCTGGCCAAAGAAATTCTGCGATCGGTAGACAACAACCTGAACGCCCTGGCCAAGCTTACTGTGAAAGATCTGATGAAATTCAAAGGCATAGGTGAGGCAAAGGCCATAACGATTGTGAGCGCCCTTGAACTTGGCAGACGAAGGAAGTCCGAGGAAGTGGTAAGCAAACCCTTTATCAGAAGCTCGAAGATGGCCTACGACCTGATGGAAGGTGATCTGGCTGACCTGCAGCACGAGGAGTTTTGGATTTTGCTTCTCAAGCGAAACAATGAATTAATAAAGAAAATACGAGTAAGTACAGGAGGTGTCTCCGGTACGATTGCAGACATCCGAATTATTTTTAAACATGCACTCGAAGAACTAGCGACATCCATTATTCTGACCCATAACCATCCCTCAGGCAATCTGAAACCGAGCACACAAGACATAAGACTTACCAAACAAATGGTTGAGGCGGGCAGGCTACTGGAGATCCACGTTTCGGATCACCTCATAATTACCGACACAGGTTATACCAGTCTGGCTGATGAAGGGCTGATGTGAACTTGGAGCTTTCGTCACGATTCATTTTTTTTCTCCTCAGCCTGTTTCTTCTCAAACTCCGCCCGACTCTTTTTCTTCCATCGCTTATGTGACCAGAGCCAGCAGGCAGGATCGTTCATTACATTTCGCTCCAGAGCAGCTGTGTGTTTTTTAGTGATTTCTCCGTCGGAGGTTTCCTTTGGATTTTCCTCTAGCAGCTCAAAAGTCATTTCATAATGACCTCTTTTCACCTTAATGATGTGACCAAAAAACACCGGCATGTCAAGCATCTTGGCATATCGCTCAGCCCCGGCCGCCACAGCCGTTTCGTGGTTTAGGAAGTCAGTCCAAAACAACTTACTCTTACTTGGAGGGTCTTGGTCGGCAATGAAAATGAGCATGTAGGGATTCGGCTGAGGGGCTTTCACAAATTTCCCAATGTCAAAGATGGAGATCACCTCGCAACCACTTTTTGTTCGAGACTCGTGGATCTTCTTGTCGAGAAATTTATTCCTTAATGGCTTGTAAAGACATACAAACTGGTGAAGCATCTGATTCTGAAGGGCGGCAGAATACTCCCAATTCCCCTGATGCCCCATGACCATTGCTACATTTCTCCCCGCCTTGTAAAACGGCTCGAGAACCTCGGGATTGGTCAGGTGAAATCTTCTTATGTTCTCTTTTTCCGAAATGCTCAACTGTTTTAAGGATTCGATAAGGAAATCCACGAAGTGCCTGTAGAATTTCCTCCTTAGCCTCACAATTTCTGATTCAGATTTTTCAGGAAAGGATTCCTGCAATTGACGTGTGATGACTGGTCGGCGGTATTTTACCACGTGCGCCACTAGGATGTAAAACGGCCAGGTGATGAAGTACAAAACCGGCAGGGGGAGCAGCGAGAGTGGCTTTATGATCAGATAATAAGCGATCCTTGTCATTAGAATTTGATCAATGATTCAATTTGTTCTTCCAGAAGCGACTTGAAAAGAGGATTAGTAATGATACCATTTTCCAAATGATTCTCAATGTGCAAAAGTTTAGGCTTTTCTGCCAACACGTGCATTTTCGAATAGTTGAAAATATCCGTGAGATGGCTCATGGCTAAGACTGCCCCCTGAACGCCCGAGGATATACCCACGAGTGCACATTTTTTTCCCTTGAAAGTCTGAGGATACTTGAGTCCATCGATGAACGTTTTCAAAATACCAGGGAAGGAACCATTGTACTCAGGTACAAAAAACACGTATTTCTCCGCATCCAGCATTTTCTGCCTTATCGGATTGAAGGCGTCATTGGTTCCTGCTTTTTTGTACAGTGCCGAGGCAATGAAATCATCAGGCAAGTCCACCAAATCTATTGTCTCAGAATTGATCCCACGATCCGAAAGCATGGTTTTATAAAAATCTACTACTTGTCTCGTGACGGAGTTTGGTCGGTTAGTCCCTGATACCAGCGTAATCATTCCTTGTGATTGAAAATAAAATCGGTCAATATTGCGTTCGCAAAGCAATCTGGCGCAAAGCTAATGGTTGCGTCCCACAAGCCAATTCGCTGATCAATGTCATTAACCGTTTCAGGACTTACTAAAATTTACGGCGAACAGCGCGCTGTTGACAGCATCTCCTTCGAAGCTCCCAAGGGACAGATCACGGGTTTCCTAGGGCCGAATGGAGCCGGCAAGTCCACGACCATGAAAATAGCGACGGGCTTCACTTCACCTACTTCAGGCACTGTGCTTTTAGATGGCCTTGATGTTCGAGAGGACGCTTTGGCCGTGAAAAAAATCACGGGGTATTTGCCTGAGCACAATCCTTTGTACCTGGATATGTATGTGCGCGAGTTCCTCAGGTTCATTGGCCGAGCTTATAAGGTCAAAAACCTCGGCGAGCGGGTAGAGGAGATGATCGAGTTGATTGGTCTGTCCAGAGAAAAGGACAAAAAAATCAAGGCGCTATCGAAGGGGTATCGACAGAGAGTGGGGTTGGCGCAGGCCATGATTCATGATCCCAGTATTCTCATTTTGGACGAACCGACGACCGGACTAGATCCCAATCAGATCATTGAGATTCGAAATATTATCAAGGAAATTTCTAAGGAAAAAACGGTGATACTCTCTACGCATATCATGCAAGAAGTGGAGGCTATTTGCGATAAGGTGGTGATCATAGACAAAGGGCAAATTGTGGCGGACGATGACGTGAAGGTTCTGAAAGTAGGAAAGTCGGAGGGTGAGGCATTCAGAATCACTTTTGAAGCGGAAATTGACCCCCAATTATTCAGCGGATTTGATATTGAACAGGTCAGCGAAAAGGAGCTCATCGCAAAGTCCAAGGAGAAGAATTTGCGAGCCGAATTGTTAAAAGTGATTTCGGAAAATGATTTACCGCTGGCTAGCATCACCAAGGCGGAGCAACGCTCGCTGGAGGATGTCTTCCGTCAGCTGACGGGGAAAGGAGGAGACAAGTGATCACGATCTTACTCAAGGAAATAAATGAATTTTTGGACTCGCTCATTGCCTATGTGGTGATTGGAGTTTTTCTCACGGGAATTGGTTTGCTTACTTGGATTTTCCCCTCCACCAGCGTTCTGGAATATGGCTATGCCACTTTGGAAACACTCTTTTCTTTGGGGCCATATGTATTCATGTTTTTGATTCCGGCCATAACTATGAAGTCGTTTACAGAAGAGAAGAAATCCGGAACGATTGAATTGCTTTACACTTTGCCATTCAAGCACCATGAAATCATTCTGGGAAAGTTTCTTGCCGGCTTTCTATTGGTTATCGTTTCAGTATTGCCGACACTTATTTACTATTTCTCTTTGAGCGCATTGGGAAATCCTGCGGGTAATCTTGATACGCCTGGAATCATAGGGTCTTACGTTGGCTTGATTCTACTTGGAGGTGTGTTTACGGCTATCGGCATATTTGCATCAGCGCTTACCCAAAATCAAATTGTCGCCTTCATAAGCTCAGCATTCTTGTGCTATTTCTGCTATGCAGGCTTTAGCTCCTTGGCTGAGTTTGGTGGCACGTTTGCATCGAGTTTGGAAAAATTCGGTATGCTGTTTCATTACAATTCGCTTAGTCGGGGAGTTATTGATGGAACGGATCTGGCCTACTTCTTCGGCCTAGGATTTATGTTGATTTTGCTCACCGTTCAAATCCTGAAAAGAAGATGAGCAGCACGAGAGTCCATTCTTTACTTTCAATAATTGCCGGACTTTTGCTGGTCTGGCTCACGGTTCAATTGGCCGAGAGATATCGCTTCAGATGGGACCTTACCGAAGAAAATAGATTCTCGATCTCCGACGCGACCAAATCCACCCTAAGAGCGCTGGATGAAGACGTATTCGTCGAGGTTTTTTTAGCCGGAGAGTTGCCGCCAGAGTTTGAAAGATTTCAAAAATCTATTCGCGAGACTTTGGATGAATTTTCCATTTATGGAGATATTCAATTCAAGTTTGTGAATCCTTCAGAGGCCAAAAACGAACAAGCGCGAAATCGATTTTTCCAGTCCTTGATCCAGCGCGGGATCCAACCCTCCAACTTGAATTACAGGAAAGATGGCCAATCTTCGCAGCGCCTGATATTCCCCGGAGCTGTGGTGTCCATCGGCACGAAAGAACAGGCGGTAAATCTTTTGAGTGGAAACAGGTCGGCGGGCAAGGAGGAGGTAATCAATGAATCCATTGAAGGGTTGGAGTATGAGTTCATCAACGCCATTACCTCTCTTACTTCTAACCGCAAAAGAGTTGGCCTCATCACAGGGCATGGGGAGCCGGACTCCACACAATTGGCCGGACTAACCGGGCGCGTAGCTGCGAAATACGATTTGTTCAACGTTCGTCTGGCAGCTCGAACGGAAATGTTGGCCGGATACGACGCACTGATTTTACCAAAACCCACCACCGAATTCAGTGAAAAAGAAAAGTACCTTCTCGATCAGTTCGTGATGCGAGGAGGGAAGTTGCTCATTTTCTATGATGCTCTCAGAGTAAACATGGATAGCGCTTCCGGCGAAGGAACCATAGCATTGCCCTACAAAACAAACCTTGATGACCTTCTTTTTAGATACGGTGTTCGAGTGAATAAAAATTATGTCCTGGACCTTTATGGAGGCACGTTCCCGGTGGTCACAGGTAACTTCGCAGACCAGCCTCAGATTCAGCAATTGCCTTGGCCATTTTTTCCTATTATCACCAAGTACGGCGATCATCCGGCTGTGAAGGGAATGGATGCAAGTTTGTTGCGTTTCGTGTCGAGCATAGATACCGTAAAAGCAGAGGGAATTAAAAAGACGCCACTGCTGCTGACCTCCGAAAGAACCAAGGTGCTATCACCTCCAGTGAAGGTGGCTTTCAATGATTTACAAACAGATTTGTTGCCGGAATTTTTCACAGATGGCCCTCAAAATGTTGGGTATTTATTGGAAGGAAAATTTCGTTCGCTCTACAAAAACAGATTCCTTCCTAAGGGCGCAGACAAAACCACGTTCGTTGAGGACGGTACGTCTAGTCGAATCATTTTGATTGCTGATGGTGATGTCATTCGGAATGAGTTTGATCTTGAATCTGGCCAGCCGCTCGATATTGGAGTGGATCCGTACGCAGGGAAAAGCTATGCCAATGGTGAGTTAGTTACCAGACTCTTGGACTACCTAACTGACGATGATGGCTTGGTGATGATTCGAGCGAAGGAAATCAAGATTAGGCCATTGGACAAAGTAAAAGTGAAGGAGGAAAAGACCAAATGGCAGTTGATCAATGTTGCTATGCCCATTGTTTTGATCTTACTTTTTGGTGCGGTCAAGTTCTACATTAGAAAACGAAAGTTCACGAGCTGATGGAGAAGAAAAACAAGAGACTTTTGGTGGTCATTGCAGGACTATTCATTTTGAACTTCCTACTTCTGAGTAGAGGTAATTCGAGTGCCAGCACGGATTTCGACGAAAGAATGTTCTCCATCCAGGATACCAGCTCTATCAGCTCTGTTCACATAGGGGATGTCATCCTGCGGCGGGCTCAGGATGACAAACAACAGAGATGGAAAGTAGGCGAATATCCAGCTGATCCGGCATTTGTTGATCACCTGCTAAATGTGCTCCTGAGAGTCCGAGTGAAGAAGCCAGTGGGCACAATGACTAAAGGTGGTGTACCAATACGCATTGAAGGATACGAGCCTTTTGACTTGGCTTGGAATGAAACTAAAACGAAGACCTTTTTTGTCCGAGATGAGCAAGGGTATGAAGTGGAAATACCGGGTTTTACTGATTATTTGGGGGGGATTTTCGAACTCGAAAAAGATCAATGGAGAGACCGACTGGTGTATGATGGAAGTTGGCGAACGATCCAAAAACTGACATTGGATTATGCAGCTGATGATCAGAATGATTTTGCCATAGAGTTTGAACAAGACTTCTTTAAAATTTCCGGGGTTCAGGAAATCGACACAGCCGTAATGATGAACTATTTGAATCAATTCGAATATTTTCAAGCCAATGAGCGAATTAGTCAAGGTAGGATTCCGGCTATGGATAGTTTGTTCCAAACTGAACCGCTGGCCGAATTGACCATAGATGACATCAATCAAAAAACGCCGATCACCATGATCATTTTTCCCCGAAGACCACAAGATGGTTTTCATTTATTGCTTGATCCGACCGGCCAAATGATCGCCGTAGACGTCCAGAGAACAGCTCAGATTCTGATGAAGAAATCCGATTTTCAGTATGAAAATTGACCATTATTTATCGGTCGGTTTTTCTCAACATTTGTAGCTAAATTTGGCCTCCAAAATTTGTCGGCTCTTTCGACAATGCAGGCTGACCATAAACCACTATTCGAATGAAATTCATCGTTTCCTCGTCCTATCTGTTAAAGCAACTTTCTGCCATCAATGGTGTGATCACTACCAACCCGGTCGTTCCTATTCTGGAAAACTTCCTTTTCGAAATTCAAGGAGGCACATTGACGGTGACTGCATCTGACTTGCAGACGAGCATGATCACAGAGCTTGAGGTGGAGGCCAAGGAAGATGGAAACATTGCCATCCCTGCCAAAATTCTTTTGGAAACATTGAGAAACCTGCCCGAGCAGCCGGTGACCTTCTCTATCGATGACAGCACCTACAGCATCGAAATCAATTCAGACAATGGTCGCTACAAGTTGGCTGGCGAAAACGCTACCGATTTTCCTAAAATCCCGACGGTGGCCGATGGCTATTCGGTGAACTTCTCTTCAGAGACGTTGGCCCGAGCAATTAACAACACTTTGTTTGCCACTAGCACTGATGAGCTTCGCCCAGCTATGACCGGTGTGTATTTGAATCTGGACGAGACCAATTCAACATTCGTAGCGACGGATAGTCATAGACTGATCCGATACCGACGAGTGGACGTAGCTTCTGACATGAAGCATTCGATGATCATTCCTCGCAAGGCACTTACTCTGCTCAGAGCGACCATCCCCTCGGAGATTACCAACGTCAATTTGGAGTTCAATGCCTCGAATGCGTTTTTCAACTTCAATAACGTGAAGATGATTTGTCGCTTGATCGACGAGCGATTCCCGGATTATGAAAACGTAATTCCTGTAGACAATAACAACACGATGCTGATCGATCGTCAGGCGTTCTTAAGCTCGCTTAAGCGTATTTCGATCTACGCAAACAAAACGACCCATCAGGTTCGATTGAAGATCACAGGCAGTGAGCTTATGATATCAGCAGAGGATCTTGATTTCTCCAATGAAGCAAACGAGCGGCTGGTTTGTGAGCACGATGGAGACGATATCGAAATCGGCTTCAATGCCAAATTCTTAGTGGAAATGCTGGGAAACATCGAGAGTAAAGAGGTCACCCTACAATTAAGCGCGCCTAACAAAGCGGGGATTATATCACCTTCAGGTTTGGAAGAAAACGAAGATATCCTAATGCTGATCATGCCGGTGATGCTGAGCAATCACGT
>CAYORY010000054.1:0-11728 GCA_964406435.1 uncultured Roseivirgaceae bacterium
AACACTTACCTGACCTTCATACTGAAAAATGGAGCCGTATATCAAAGGCTTACCCACGAGTACACATGCATCATTGACCAAATAACGAGTGGGAAAATTGTCAGTGCCATCCGCCACCACATCATACGCTTGAATAACCTCCAAAGCATTTGACGAATCAAGTTTGAGGTTATGCTCGATAAATTCAACGTGCGGGTTCTGCTCCTTGAGCTTAACAATGGCCGTGGCTGATTTTGGTTTCCCAATATCATTGCCACCAAAAAGCACCTGCCGCTGCAGGTTACTGGCATCCACTATGTCAAAATCCACCACGCCGATAGTTCCGACCCCCGCAGCAGTGAGATATTGAAGCAATGGAGCCCCCAGACCACCTGCGCCCACAACAAGCACCTTGGCTTTTTTAAGCTTTTCTTGGGTTTCAAGACCAAAATTGGGAAGACTTAGGTGTCGGGCGTATCTGGTTTTTTCGTCGTTGGACAGGCTCATAGTGTAAAAATAGAGACTCCTCTCCTTTGTTCGTCACGAGCTTTCGCTACACCTCTAGCTGCCCGTGTTCTTCCAGCCATTTGGCGTAAGCTATGCCTACTTTGATGTCGGTGTAGGATACGTCCTCGCTCAGTTTTTCTTTGATCTCACCTGAGCTCGTGAGCCCGGATTTATATTCCCCCACGATCTTCTTCAGCTTACCCTCTGGTACCAGGTGTTGTGGCTCTATCTCGCCGGTCTCAACGTACTGCGCGAGATGACCTATAATGGTGCTCTCCACCAGTCCTCGCTCTTCGGCAATTTCATTTGGGAGCTTGCCTTTCTGATACAGCTCCAGAGAGATCAGGGCGGTTGGTTTTTTGTCTTTCTTGGGAATGCGCTTGAGGTCAGCTCGTGAGGTGAAATATCCTTTGGCACGCAGCTTTTCTTTGGTCACCTCATCGCCATCATTCACCAGCAGCGTGAGCTTCACAATCTGTCTAATCTGACTGTCCAGCAGCTCCATGATCTCCGCGAGCTCCGCAAGGTAGGACTTCACTTTGGCTTGTTGGGTAAGTCCTTTGGCATGTGCTTTCACTTTGGTGAGCAGCCCCTCTAGCTCGGGCGTGAAGTAATGCTCCGCTTTGGTCATTCTGTCGGACAGGTGATCCCAGTCAGGTTGAAAATCAAGAATGCCCTTGACCTGCTGAATGAACTGAGCACCTGTGCGCTGAAGCGTCCCCACGGAGTTCACCAGCTCGCGTGTCCACGGAAGGTACTGCTGCTTTTCTGAGCGGTTTTCTGCTTTGTTGAACGACTGCAAATGATACTTCAGATGCTGGGTGAGTTGGTCAAATGAAAAGGCGCGCTCTGCACATTGGGCGAGATAACTGATTCGTTCATTCTCCAACTTGGATTCTAGTTCCTTCTCCGAATCAAACGACTCGGTGAACGTTTGCAGCGACTCGTCGATGGCGGGAGGATTGCCCGGAAGGGGCGAGGAGAGCACCAGTCCATTCAGCGAGGTGAGCCTGGAAAGTGCAACATACAACTGACCGGGTGCAAATGTGCCCGACAGGTCAAGAATCGCCTTCTCAAATGTGAGTCCCTGACTCTTGTGCACGGTGACGGCCCACGCTAGTTTGAGCGGAAACTGCTCAAAACTGCCCAGGTATTTCTCATCTATTTCGTTGGTGGTTTTATTTAGTAAATAGCGTTTATTTTCCCATTTGTAGGTCTCCACTTTGATCTCAGTGCCATCGGAGAAGCGCACTTCGGGTTCGTTACCCAGTGAGCAAATTTCCCCGATTTTTCCATTGAAAAATTTCCCCTCACCAGACGGGTCATTCTTGATAAACATCACCTGAGCGCCTTCTTTCAGGCTTAGGGCGTAGCTGGTGGGAAACATCGTCTCAGGAAAGTCCCCATCTATCTGCGCCACATATCTCCGCTCGTCTCCGCTCAGCTGATCCAGGCGGGTTTGGTTAAGGTGATCGGCTTTTTTGTTGTGGGTCGTCAGGTGGATGTAGCCGGGCATTTCCATGTTTTCTACCCCCTCACTGTAGTACTTGTTCAGTTCCTCATAGTCGTATTCGTTTTGCTCATTGTGTCGGAGGCGGTTAAGCAAGTCAATGAATTTCTCGTCACTTTGCCGATAGATTTCCTTGAGCTCTACCCGGATGGGTTGGCTTTCTTGCAAAGCACGTGATTCAAAGAAATAAGGCGATTTATAGTACTTCTGGAGCAAGCCCCATTCCGTGTCTTTGATGACGGGTGGGAGTTGCATCAAGTCACCAATAAAAAGAATTTGCAAGCCTCCAAATGGCTCAAATCTTCGTCTCCTGATCTGCCGAAGCGTTTGATCAATACAGTCGAGCAGATCTGCGCGAAGCATACTCACCTCATCTATGATCAAGAGTTCCAGTTCTTGTATAAGTTTTCTCTTGTCGGTGCTAAATCGCCGGTCTTTCCCGATAGATGCAGGGGTGTTGATTTGATTTTCTGATGCCTGCGGGGGGATGTTTTCTGGAATGTAGGTGCCAAATGGCAGTTGCAAAAGGGAGTGCAGGGTCACACCTCCGGCGTTGATTGCGGCGATCCCGGTAGGAGCAGCTACTACGCAGTTTTTATGGGTATGCTGCACGATGTATTTCAGAAAGGTGGTTTTTCCCGTTCCGGCTTTGCCTGTAAGGAAAATGTGCCTGTTGGTGGAGTTCACATATCGGGCAGCCAGCTTGGCTATGTCGTTAGGCGTATGATCGGTCATCGTTGAGCAATTTAGCCGTTATTCAAAATTGAATCTATCATTTTGATGTCATTTTCCTTAACCTCCAAAATCTAATCTGTTCTATTTGGCACTTCTACTTCATGTCTAGGTTGGGCTGTCTATTTTTGCGCCTGATCGAGCGAATCCAGAAT
The DNA here is from genome assembly GCA_964406435.1 of uncultured Roseivirgaceae bacterium. Lineage (GTDB taxonomy): Bacteria > Bacteroidota > Bacteroidia > Cytophagales > Cyclobacteriaceae > JAAEPI01. The sequence goes on from CAYORY010000054.1 coordinate 2,884, forward strand.
GCGAAGGAAAATTTTTTGTGTTGGTTTTAACAAAACGGGAACGACCACCCTTCATACGATTTTTAAAGAACAGCTGCGATTAAAATCCACTCACAAGGGGCGCTGGGCTTACTGGTCGGCTGACCGGGCAAAGTCCAAGATTGACAAGCGCCATTGCTTCACTGATGGAGAGACCCCCCTTGTCCTACGCTTGAAAGACCGATACCCTGACGCATTTTTTATCCTAAATACCCGACCATTACGATCCTGGTTGATCAGCCGACACAAGAGCACCGAACGCACCAAAGCAGCAGCCGGGTGGTTTTTAAAAAAATTCTTACCATTGGAATTTCTGGCCAATTGGATAAAGAAATACTACCTGCGCAACGACGAGAGGGCACTGATGAAATGGATCAAAATAAGAAATTCCTACCATCGGTTCGTGCTGGAGGAATTCAATGGAAATGGCAATTTTCTAATGGTCAATATAGAGACAGACACAATGACGGATCAACTAAGTACTTTTTTGGGATTGAATGATCCATTGAAACCCGAATGGAAAAATATAGAGGGAGCAGCAGACGGGACCGGATCTATTGCTTCTAGAATTGTCTACGCCGTGGGACAAAAGAAGATGAAGGTGTCGAGTGAAGAATTGGTGGATAGTTTCCTGCAAATGCACGGATTGGTGGAGCATGCCGACTGCCTGACGTACATTGACGAGCCTGATATGTTTTTATCTGTTTCCTTTGCTGATAGAGTAGCAAAATTTCTACCGTTCACCCGATGGATGTTTCGTTCCTCTTTTGTCTGGTTTGTGCATAGACGGGGCGGGGCTACAAATTTTATTTCAAAATGGTTCTGGGATGTACTCATAAGCATGACCAGGAGCAAAAGTGACATGAGTAGGTACATGTCCGTGTATTACCATTTCTAAAAATAAGCGCACGATCTTGGAGGCCAGAAAGATATTTTGTATCGGGTTCAATAAAACGGGAACAACCACGCTCCACACCATTCTGAAGCGTCAGTTGAAAGTGCGGTCCGTCCATAAGCCCAAATGGCCGTATTGGTCTGCTGATAGTGGACCGAGTGAATTGGATAATTTTGAGGCCTTCACTGATGGTGAGACACCCCTGATTAACAGGCTGAGGGTTCGCTACCCGGAGGCTCAATTTATAGTAAATACCCGGCCGCTCATAGCGTGGGTCACCAGCAGGCACAAGGCCGTGGAGAGGGTCAAAACCGTAGTGACTTGGTTGCTAACAAAGTATGTCCCTGTCCCTTTGCTCCTAAGGTATGTACTTCGAAAATTTCTTGTAAACGACGACCGTGCCATGATTCGGTGGATTCAAATCAGGAACTCATACCATCGCTTTGTCATGAATCAGCTGGGCTCGACAGATGCTTTTTTGATGATCAATATTGAAGACGAGGACATGCTCAAAGACCTGTCATCTTTCATTCGCACTCAAAAAGCGCTTAGACCAATCACCAAAAATAAGGATGGCGATGCGTCGATCACCGCACGGGTGATGGAGGCCGTAGGCGAAAAAAAATCCTCGGTGGATAGCTCGGCTATCGTACAGGATTTTTTTGAACGCCACGGCATCACTGAGCATGCCCAGTGCCTGACGTATTTTGAAAAAGAAGGCTTTTTACTTACCAGATCATCTGCCGACAAGTTCCTCTCCATTTTTCCATTTATGAGGCCTCTTTTTAGGTGGTTGTTCGTGAGGCTGGTCAGAAGGCGAGGGCACTCGGTCAACTTATTTTCTAAATGGCTGGTAGATAAGTGTATCGGGATGGTAAGGAGCGAAGAGGACATGAACTATTACATCTCCATCCATCAATACGGCAGTGGATCAAGATAGCATCAGCTGTCTTTGTATTCGGCATAAGGCCTGCCTACCATGGCCAGAAAAGCACCTACCCCTTTAGCTGACTTTTCTATGCCAGCGACCCACCAGTACGAGTGCCAACAGGTCAGGAGGGTGAGGCACCACCAAATAGGCGAACTCAGAACGATAAGAAGGCCTTTGCTTATGGCCTTGGTTTTTGGATACAAATAGTACCATCTTCTGAATTTGGCTCCTCCAAGCCTAAGGTTCCTTTTTAGGATCCAACTTAGCCGGGTACGATGTGCCGGAATCCTCTCAGTCACTACCTGCCGGGTATTCCAATAGGTTCTGGCACCAGCTTTCTTGGCTTCTTTAAAAAAGAACGTGTCTGAGCCTCCTGTGTCATTGAATGCGTCATTGAAGCTTAAGTCGTTTTGCAAAATGAAGTGCATGTTGACAAACACATTTCTGGTAGAAGAAGCTTTATCAAGCGAGCCATCTCTTCGATCCTTTTCTCCAAAAATTTCGGTTTTCGTCACCCAGTCTGGGATGGCTTCCTCGAATTCGAACAGACACGGGCCGGTGGAAACTTCAAAGTCCTCATTCAGCATCCTAAGTCCTTCCACAAGCCAGTCAGGATGGGCCAGCTCATCATCATCTATGAATCCCAGCACGTCCGCATGGAGGTTGGCAGATGCTACCAACACACGATTTCTAGCTTTTACAATTCCTCGCTGCTTCTCGTGCACATACGATGAGTCAAATGGAAAATGAACCTGGTCAAAAGGTGCGCGAGCTTCACCGTTGGGATTATTGTCTACCAATATCAAGTGCACGCGTACCTTCTCGGCAGGAAGGGTGAGGGAGGATATGGATTCAAGGCAACTTTTCAGTAGCGAATTCCTTCCCCTGGTGATGATCCCAATTGCGACAATCATTGAACCTTAGGAGTTAAAGTGGAGGTATTCTCAAAGGAGCTGGGTTCGCTATACTTTTCGATCAGAAAATCCTTTACAAGTTGTATCACCTGCGCATTGGGTTCATTGGATTGATTGTCATTCAGACAAAGGAATTTGGTCGGACTTTGCGACAGTTCGGCAAAGCCTCTAATTTGGTCGGTAAGTCGATCTGTTATTCTATGAAATTTGCTGATTTTGAGTAGTTCATGAAACCAAATGATGGAAACACTCCGACGCTTTCTGGACAGTAGGAAGTACCTGTAGAGTCGATCCACCCTGATATTTGATTTTTCTCTGAATCGACTGTTTCGTGTTTGTTCCAGCTCCTTTTCTTTCAGTGTCAGCATTTCTTCCCACCATGGTTTGAAAATGACGAAAGGCGTGTGCTCAAGTTTTGGTAAGCCTTTGATTTGATTCTTTTGGGCATATACCCGAAACCATAGAGGGATGCCAAAAATGGATCCGTAGACTTTCAGCTTCCCATCCTTGGTGATGAAATCCTCTTCGGAAACGGGGCTTCCCAGAAGGTAGTCGTCATTGAAGTAGATCAAGTGGTCTGATGAGTTGGGTAACTCATGAAAGAAGGACTGAATGACCCGGGGGTTATAGGTAGGGAGGTAAGCTGGTGGGATGAACTCGTCGTGATGCACGATCTGAACTTTGGGGTGATCGGTTTTCAGCCATTCTGGAACCTGAGGTCGCTGGGTCACGAGGTGTATTTTATTCACCCAAGGGGCGAATTTTTCGATGGATCTCAGGCTGTATTTCAGCGTATCATGAATGTCTCGTAACCGTGCTTGCTGAGAGGGTGCGGATTCCTGCGCATGCTTGCCGAGTTCTTGGATGAATTGGGAATCGTTAACATTGACCCACGTGTAAACAATATCTATCTTGCGCCTCATTTCATGTGGTACATTGTCATTGGAGCCAGTCTCCTGATTGGGTTAAAAGTATATAATTTTCTAGTAGGTCGTCACTTCCTGCTGGATTTGTTCGAGGAGTTGCGGCTTGCCAATAAAAGCCTGCCCGAATGTGATCTTTTCTGTAGCAAAAATGGAGTGACCTCCGATATCATTGTCTGCCTTACCACCATCCCCTCCAGACTTCCTTTTCTTCAGACTACTCTAAAAAGCCTGCTTACACAACGCCGACGGCCATTGCTCATTCGAGTTCATTTGCCGTCATATTCTGATCGTGAGGAAGTAGAATACATCATTCCGGATTTTTTGAAGTCTTTGAACTGTGTGGAAATCATTCGATGCGAAGACTATGGACCAGCTACCAAGCTTATCCCGGCATTGGAAAATTCGTCCCCTGATCAGAAGGTGCTAGTGGTAGATGATGACATGATTTATCCAAAATTTATGCTCGATCATTTTTTCGATGAATCATCCAAAAATCAAGACGTGGCGATTGCGAGTAGTGGGTGGCTTGTACCTCGGGATTTGGTTTGCCATTTCGTGACCCTGAGGATGAATATTTTTCAAATTCCTCCCATGCCTTATAAACTTACCCGTGTAAGTAAGGCCACTCAGATCGATATTTTGCAGGGGTACTCGGGCTATTTGGTCAAACCTAGGTTCTTCGAATTGAATGAAATAAAGGACTATCAAAGAGCTCCGGAAGCCGCCCGATATGTGGATGATGTCTGGATCAGTGCTCATTGTCGTGTGCCGAAAATGGTGTTTCCCGGGAAGAGATTTTGCTTTCATCCAAGACGACTTAAAAGAAAGTTTGTGCGGACGAGCCTTGCTCAGTTTAATCGCGGTGGTGGTATTGCCGAAAATCGTAACAACACGACGATGATCCGGTACTTTGAGGATCGCTGGCTGGGTGATAACTAGTCATTTGGCATCTTTGCACAAAATCCGAAAGATGGGTCAAATCCGACAGGTCAAGATTTATGGGGAGAGAAATACAGGAACCAATTACCTCAGTGAATTGATCAAAGCCAATTTTCAGGTGAAATTGATTCCGGGCAAGGCTCCTCTGCACATACAGTTGAAAGAGAGGTTAACCTCAGGTAATGAATCTACCCGCGATACCTACTTCAGAGAAACATTTGATACTAACCTCGGTTGGAAGCATGCCAAAGTAGATGTTGTCAAATTAAAGGAAGTAAGCAAATTTGAACAGGTTGGCTTCCTGTGTCTTGTGAAGAATCCGTATTCGTGGTTGGCCTCACTGTATAGAAGTCCTCATCATTTTGAAGGAATTGAGTTAGGTAAATTTGAAGATTTCCTGTCTAGAAAGGATTTGAAGGTGCTAAAGCGCGACCAACTGACTGTTGGATATAGCTCACCGGTTGAACTCTGGAACCAGAAGAATAGGTCGTACCATACACTGGCCAAGGAACCAAACACTTTTCTGATCAGGTACGAAGATTTGGCGCAAGCACCTCATGAAATAGTGGAGCAAATAGCTGCCCGATTTGAGTTGGATATGAAAAACGATCGGGTGATCAACATCCAGAAATCGACCAAGTCGGGCAATAAGAGGAGTTATGAAGACTATCGCGCCTACTATGAGAGTGAAGCATGGAAAGAAAAATTTGCCCCCGAAAGCATTCAAATTGTGAACAACCAATTGGACGCTGAGTTAGTTTTGAACCTTGGATATTCATTGCTGTGAGTCGTTTCTGCCGGTACATCCATGTGAACATTCGGGTTCGATTCAGACAGCACCTTGGGGGCAAGGGAAGCCGGAGGAATTGGGTATTTGCTGCGGTTACTTTCGCGCCTTATTTGTGGAAACTATTCACCCGCTTGCTCTTTTACCCAGACAAAAACCTCATTTTCGGTAAAGGCTATTATCATTTGCCAGTCCTTGTGACCTTCCCCAGGAGTGGAACCAATTGGATCCGATTCATCATAGAATCGCTCACCGCCCAACCCACGCCTGGAAAGGTGCGACTCCACCGTGGAAAAAACTATGCAGTGGACAGAGCGCATGCAGCCAAGAGAAGCGGCCTGAAATACACCAAAATGATCCTGGTACTGCGGGACTACAGGGAGTGCCTGATCAGGCATCATTTGGAGCTTTTCAAAGAAATTGGGGAGGTAGCGCTTTTCATGGAAAATGATGTGGTGACGAGCCGACCGGCCTGGTACTTGGAAAATGTAAGTACTTTCCATCAGTTTCGGGGGGATAAATTGTTGATATACTACGAAGACTTACTGGAGCATCCTGCCAGGGAGATAGAGCGATTGGGGCACTTCCTTGGTGCGGGTGAAGAGAATATTAAGGCCTTTCTGTTCGACTTGAAAAATCAGCAATCCCGCTCGATAGCCTCTTACCATTCGTCGCATCATTCGGTCACGGCCGGAGACACCACAAAGAAAAACTTCCATGCCGATAGCCATTTGAGCAAAGACGAGCAATTCGCTTTTGACAATTACTTCAAAAGAAAATCTCCTGAACTTTGGGATACCTATTTGACCAGATACAGCACACATTAAGAGTAGATGGAGAAAAAATACAACATGGCGTTTTGGCTTAAAAAAATGTACCTGCTCAGGCAGATACCTTTTTCTGATCGGTTGGTTCAAAAAGGCCTAAGCGACGTGGAGGTGTGGCTGTGCAGCACCGGAGGTTCGGGAAGCAACCTGCTCAAAGATCACATGGAAAAGTACGTCAAGGTAAAGAGCCCATATCTTGCCGCATTGCTCACTCATCACAAGGAACCAGTGCCGGTAGATCGTGAGGGTTTCAAAGCGGTGTACTTACACTCCGATCCGTTTCAGGTTTTGCGCTCAGTGAAGCGGAGGGGACTGGTCAAAACGAATATTAAAAAACTCAATAACAACCGACATTTGGGTGAGTCGGACGAACTGCTGCTGGAGAGTGTGTTCCGGCAGTTCAACAGTTGGACTGAGGCCAACGTGAATTATCCGGTTTTATGCATAAAATACGAGGCGCTTTATGATTCCCTGGATGTGCTGTCGGATTTTTTGGGGATACCATTTGACAATTTCCCGCCCCGAAGAGAAAGATTATCCCATAAGGTGGATATCGACGATCGTCTGCTGGCCAAGTTTGAGCATCACCACAAAAAATGGGAAGCATTTCCTGATACCAAACTGCTGTGAGCCAAGTCAAGCTCAAAGATCAAGTACATGAAAACTATTAGCATTTTAGGGTGTGGCTGGCTGGGAATGCCACTTGGAGGTGAGTTGGTCAGTCGAGGCTTTATGGTGAAGGGAAGTACACGCCGTGAGTCAAAATTGTCAGAAATCGCACGTCTGGGTATGTCGTCTTTTCTGGTCGATTTGGAAAAACAGGAGCACGTGCCCTTGGACTTCTTTGCATCTGATGTGCTGGTATTGAATGTGCCTCCTAGCAATGCATCCTCAGAGTCAGCGTACGTACGACAGATGGATTTGGTACTTGGCATGATCAAGGAGAAAACGAGGGTTTTGTTTGTCAGTTCCACTGGGGTATATCCTGATGTCAACAGAGTTGTCACCGAGAAAGATGCGGACAGGTCAGCTACTTCCCGATCAGGTATTTCACTTCTGGAGGTAGAAGAGAAGTTTCAGACTGAGAAAAATACAGTTGTTCGCTTTGGTGGACTGATAGATGCTCGTCGGCATCCGGGGCGTTGGTTTGCTGGCAAAGTGGATTTGGCAGAAGGCAATGCACCTGTCAATTTGCTTCATCTGGAAGATTGCATAGGGGCTATTTGCACCATCATCGAACAAGATGCTTGGGGAGAGGTATTCAATGTATGCCATCCCGAACATCCTTCGAAATCGTCTTACTACCCTCAGCAATCATTGAAGCTGGGCCTAGAACCCCCGACCTATGACTTATCTAGCTCCAAAGGCTGGAAGGAGATATCATCAGAAAAATTTCTTCGTAAGACCGGCTATGTTTTCAGGAGAAGTATTTGGGACGTCTAGCTCTAGTAGAGCTTAATAAATATCTCCCTGCTCTGCCATGTTGAACCCTTTTTCTCTTGCTTTTTGCCGGGCATTGTCGAGAAATAAAACCGGATTCGTGTGATTGAAATGGATGAATTTAATTTTGGCTCTCACTTCATCTGACTCATTGCTGAAAAGCGCCATTGTTTCGGTGACAAATGGATGGGGTATCTCGCTCATTGATCTATTCGGCAGCTCACCCTCTTCGTAAAAAGACGCGTCCAGAAAGGCATGATCCACATCTCGCACCAGGCTCACAATGTCACGATCCCATTTGCTCCACTTATCTATGTCCGGAATATATAAAGCCGAGGATTCCTTGAAAGTAATTTGGTAACCGGCCGTCTCCGAGAATTCGTCTCGATGCGGAACAAGGAAGGGACGGATGGATATTTCTTCACTGACATCAAGAGTCGTATCCGGCTTCATTTCCTCCAGACGAATATTATTTAGCTCCACGAGTTGACTCCAAGGGCCATTGCTTTCCAAAAAGGTTTTCATCCTGGGTAGCGTATACACACGTACATTTTTGGCTCCCAGAGCCTCTCTGCCCAGGAGCATCAGCCCAGCATAGTGACCAATATGTGCATGGGTAAGGAAAATACCCTCTGGTAAGTAAGGATAGGTGCCCCCTGTAAGATCTTGGAATAACTTCAGTTGATCGTCCAGATCGGGAGTGGCATCTATTAACCACCACTTACCTGATGTTTCGTCTATGAAGGCGATGCTCGCCACGTAGCGTTTCATGCCGGGGTATTTGTAAGCCAATTGGCATTCGGCCTCACAGCCAATGTGGGGGAATCCACCGTCCTGAGTAGTCCCGAGGACGAGGATATTCTGGGTGCTTGCCATCACCGAAAAGCATAGTAAAATCAGCAGAATAGAACATCTCATAAGCTAAAGGTAGTACGAACGAGCACTAAACGTAATTCGCTTTCACTTTTCCTTCGAATTTGAGGGTACGCTTCAAATTTGCATCAAAATCTATCCATATTTTGCGCTACGATTTTTAGCACGCAGAATGATTACCGGAATGAACAGGTTTGAATTTGTTTGTGTTCTAGATTTCCTAATCAATCCCTTATCGGTGACCATGAAGCAATTTTTACCCATTTTTCTACTTACGTTCTTGATTATTGCCGCC
>CAYORY010000055.1:0-11699 GCA_964406435.1 uncultured Roseivirgaceae bacterium
TCTGTATCATCCTAGTTATCAGTAAGTTAAATGGATTCAAAACAAATCCGATCCACATTTCTTTCATTTTTTGAGAAGAAAAATCACAAGATAGTTGCCTCAGCACCCATTGTATTGAAGAACGACCCCACGCTGATGTTTACCAATGCGGGGATGAATCAGTTCAAGGACTATTTTCTTGGCAATAAAACTCCTGAGAGTTTAAGGGTGGCGGATACCCAAAAGTGCTTGCGCGTTTCCGGAAAGCACAATGATCTGGAGGAAGTAGGATTCGACACCTACCACCATACAATGTTTGAAATGCTGGGCAACTGGTCCTTTGGGGATTATTTCAAGAAAGACGCTATTGACTGGGCTTGGGAACTACTCACCAAAGAATTCGGGCTGCCGAAAGAAAGGATGTATGCGTCCATTTTTGAAGGCGATTTGGGTGAGAATTTGGAAAGGGATGATGAGGCTTTTGACTTTTGGAAAAGGCATTTGCCTGAGGATCGAATTCTTAATGGCAGCAAAAAGGACAATTTCTGGGAAATGGGAGATACGGGTCCGTGTGGTCCCTGCTCCGAAATACACATCGACCTTAGAGACCAGGCTGAAGTTGACCAAAAGCCGGGTAGAGAGCTGGTGAATCAGGATCATCCGTTGGTGGTAGAAATCTGGAACCTGGTTTTTATTCAATTCAATAGGAAAGCCGATCAATCGTTAGAAAACCTGCCAAATAAGCATGTGGACACGGGCATGGGCTTTGAACGACTTGCAATGGCCGTGCAAGGGAAAAAATCGAATTATGATACGGATGTTTTCCAGCCGCTCATTCAGCAAATAGCCATACTGGCCAAAACTGAATATGGCCGACAGGAGAGGAGTGACATTGCCATCAGGGTAATCGCTGATCACATCCGGGCTATTTCCTTTACAATAGCCGACGGCCAGCTTCCATCTAATACGGGTGCGGGATATGTCATCAGGCGGATACTTCGAAGGGCCGTGCGCTACGGATATACCTATCTGAATTTTACCGAGCCTGTGCTTCATGGGCTTGTGGAGCAGCTTGCGGATCAATTCAAAGAAACCTTCCCTGAGCTTCATCAGCAGCTAGATTTTGTGAAGAAGGTCGTATTCGAAGAGGAAGCTTCGTTTTTACGCACTTTGGATAACGGTCTCAAGAGGCTGGAGTCATTTAAAGAATCAGGGGCTAAAGAAATCGATGGAAAAACGGCTTTTGAGCTGTACGATACCTTCGGATTTCCACTTGACCTCACCTCATTGATCGCTCGTGAAAGCGGCCTTTCGGTGGATGAAGCTGGCTTCAGAAAGGAAATGGAAGTGCAGCGAAACCGCAGCAAAGCCGACGCACAGAAGTCCACGGGTGACTGGATTGTTGTCGGGGATGACAGACCCGTCGAATTTGTAGGATATGAGCAGCTGACTTCTGAGGCTAAAATATTGCGGTACCGAGAGCTTGAAATGAAAGGGAAGAAATCCTATCAGTTGGTGCTCGATAAGACGCCTTTCTATGCCGAGAGCGGAGGACAAGTGGGAGATACGGGTGTACTAAAAAATGAAAGTGAGGAGGTTCACATTTTCGATACGAAGAAGGAAAATGACTTGATCGTCCATTTTGTGGCTACACTCCCCGTTAATCTCAGTGCCTCTTTCTCAGCCAGTGTGAACCCTTCCAAGCGATCGCTCACCGAGAATAATCACTCGGCTACACACTTGCTTCATGCGGCGCTCAGGGAAGTATTGGGCAGCCACGTGCAGCAACGAGGCTCCCTGGTCAATGAGAAAGTGCTCCGCTTCGATTTTTCTCATTTTAGCAAAATGACCGATGAAGAATTATCGGAGGTGGAGCGAATAGTGAATGTGAAGATACGAGAGAATATTGCAGGACAAATAGATGCCAACGTACCGATTGCCGAAGCGAGAGAGCGTGGAGCCATGGCCTTGTTTGGAGAGAAATATGGTGAAAACGTACGTGTGGTCACATTTGACCCTCAGTATTCGGTGGAGTTGTGTGGAGGTACGCACGTGCCTGCTACCGGCAAGATTGGTTTATTTAAGATTCTGAGTGAGTCGTCGATTGCAGCTGGCGTACGCCGTATCGAGGCAGTCACGGCCGATGAGGCCGAAGAATTCATCAAGCAGGAGCTGGGGCAGTTGGATCGAGTGAAGCACCTAATGAAGCAACCCAAAAATCTGGAGAAGGCTGTTGCGGATTTGCTCACCGAAAAGGAAGAACTACTGAAGGAACTGGCTGCCATGGAGCAGGAGCAAGGCAAGCAAATCAAAAATTTGCTTATGTCCTCTAAGCAAGAGAAAAATGGGGTGGCATTCATCGGTCATGTGGGTGCATTCCCTTCCGCAGATGTAGTCAAGCAAATTTCATTCGAGTTGAAAAATGAAGTTGAAGGGTTGCTTTTGCTTATTGCGGCTGACATCAAGGGCAAACCTCAGATTTCGGTCATGCTATCCGATTCTGTTGTGGCCAGAGGACTTAATGCGGGTGAGATGGTACGGGCAATGGCCAAGGAAATTCAAGGTGGTGGAGGTGGGCAGCCATTTTACGCGACTGCCGGAGGAAAGAATGTAGACGGCTTGGCAAAGGCGCTGCAAGTGGGGACAAAAATTGTTGAAGAAAAATTAGAAGGATGAAAATGGACTGGAAGAAATGGGCAATAAGCCTGATGGCGGTGGTGGCATTGGGATGTAGTAAAGAAGCGACTGATGGCGTTGAATTGTCTTTGGTCATTGACAAGGAGCTTCCATCCGGGGGTGTGGTAGCCGTCTATCGGTTAACTGAGGATGGAATTTCGCCCATTGATTCATTGGTCAAAAACGAGGAAGGCGTTTACACCACTCGGGTGAGTTTGGATGTGGAGTCTTTTGTGCGATTGGACATAGCCCGACAAGGCATGGTCAATTTGATCTTGGATGGGAGCGAGGAAAAGGTCACCATCACAATTGAGCAAGGTAATGTAAATGTGGAGGGATCGGAATCCTCGGTGGCAATCAATGCTATCGATCTTATTCGGGCCAAGTTCCAGCGCGATGCTCAGCAGCTAAATCAAGAAGCAATTTTGGCGACCCAGCAGGGTGACGATCAAACTTTTCAGGCCATACTCGATCAGTACAATGACCTTGAAAGGCAACAGCTAGAAGACATCAAGGCGAAGGTGAAGGAAGCCGGCGCATCCTTAGCTGCTCTTTATGGGTTGAATTTTCTGGAAATGGAAAATGAGCCGGAGTTTTTCGAGGAAGTCATCGCGAATGTCGATAAATCGCTACCTGATCATTTTTGGTTAGTGGAAATGAGGGAGGCATTGGAAAGCGCAAAGGCACTAGCAATTGGAAGTGAAGCACCTGATTTTAGCCTGGAAACCCCGGCAGGCGATATGCTAGCCTTGAGCGATCTGCGTGGCAAGTACGTGTTGATAGATTTTTGGGCGGCTTGGTGCGGCCCTTGTCGCAAAGAAAACCCTAATGTGGTAGCGGCATACAATCGCTTCAGTGGAGATGATTTTGAAATACTGGGGGTGTCTTTGGATCGGACCCGACAAGCATGGCTCAGCGCCATAGAACAGGATGGTCTGCCATGGTTGCACGTCTCGGATCTTCAGTATTTCAACTCTGAAGCGGCCCGTCTCTACCAGATCAATGCTATACCCGCCACATATTTGATTGATCCTCAAGGGAAAATCATTGCCAAGAATTTGAGAGGAGCTAGCCTAACTAAGAAACTCGAGGAGCTCTTTGAACACTAGAAAAGGAGTTGCTCAATTGACGTTTTATTTAGCAGTAATCGGCAAAAACTCCAGTTCAATTCGATTATTGGCACGCCTTCCTTCTGGTAGGTCATTGTTAGCTATCGGATGCTTGTCGCCAAATCCAATGCCCTCCAGTCTGTTCTTTTTGATGCCTGCATTCACCAGATATTCAATGACACTATCCACCCTCGCCTGACTCAGTCTGAGATTGTCGGTTGGACTGCCAACGTCATCCGTGTGTCCTTTCAGTAGCACCTTGAACCGAGTATTTTTTGCCATCACCTCCGCCATTTTATTCAGTGCCGGCACAGAGTCTTGACGACTTAAGGATTTACCTGAAGCAAACTCCAGGCTACTCAAAGCTTCAGAGATCGATCTTCTTTCTTCCTCGGAAACTGCCTCGTTCAGTGCCGTCTGCTGGGCTACTTCTTCAGCCGTTGGAGGGGTGTCCTTTTGGTAGACATTCACATCCCACACCAAACCCCTTGTTCTATCCTTGGAAAGAAACGTGATGGCCCCACCCTGAGTAGAAGTGGCCAGGTTTTTATAGATCATCTTTTCGTTGATATAAAACGATATGCTATCTCCTTCTTTTTTCACACCAATGACGGTCTTACTCTTGTTGCTGTAATTGACATTGTTCAGTTGCTTTTTATAATATGGCGAGCCATCTCCCTTGCTTGACTTTATAGCGACTTTATCCTGCTGATAATTAATGAGCACCTCATACGTCCCTTGTTCAGGGGTGTATTTCTGGTGCGAATGCCCAAAGAGTACTCCGGTCCGTCCTACTTTAGCCCCTTTTATTTCTTCTTTCATGCTAACCGTAGCTTTCAGGATGAAATCTTGGTTAAAATCCAATTGGGTGTAAGCTGTGCTACGACTTTCCCCTTTGTTGGTCACGACCAATACAAGTACCGTCTGATCGAAATTAATCCGGCACGGATTCACGGCGTATTCAGTGGTACTCCACCCCATCCTATTATCCGCAAAATCTTCCGAAAACGAGGAGATCCACCCTTCGGTTGACTGAGCCGAAGCGCCCCAGACGAGGTGCACCGCGAGTAGGTAGCTGAGCGTCTTTTTCATAATTTGTCGATTGAATAAATGTAGTCCATTGTCAGCATTCAGCAGGTTTAAATTCAATTAACCACGGTCTTCATTGTGTTAGGATTTGAAATGCCCCTTCAGTAACCCCCAAAGTTTACCCTTTTCCTCCACCGAATTTCTCAGTGATCTCAGTGATTTGGAGGTGATGATCGTGGTGTCATTCACATAAGAAATACCGAAATGTGGAAGTGTATCGTCGATGAAACCAAGGCTGTCAGAAAAAACTAACCAAGTAGGGATACGGTCGTCAATGGATTCACCGGCAAGCACCTCACTAGGTTTGATGCCAATGGCCCCCACTATTTTCTCCAAGAGTTGGTGGTCTTCGTCATTGGCGTCTTTTGCAATGATGCCAATCGAGAATCCGGAAACGTCGGGTGTGGATGTTCGCGCTTGTGAAGCATCGGGGACGGTGGCTTGCCCTTGCGTAGCATCAATCAGGAATAATTCTTCGTGAATGAATGACGATAGGTTTTCCATTATTCTTCTGTAAATATGGATTTCAATTCACCAGCATCTGAGGGCTTCATCCTTTTGGCCAGCACCAACCGCAACTGCCGCCTTCTCAGTGCCCCGCTGTATAGTTCCTTCTCCACTTCAGTTTCGGGTACTAGTTCTGGTACTTGTTTGGGCTTTCCTTTTTTATCCACTGCCACGAAAGTGAAAAAAGCACGGTTGGTTTCTTCTTTTTCTCCTGCCGGAATGTTTTCAGAAATCACCTCAATGTACACCTCCATAGAGGTACTGAAAGCACGAGTAACGAAGGCCTTGAGGGTGACTACATCTCCAAGTTGGATGGGCTGAGCAAATGAGATATTATCTACCGAGGCGGTCACCACGATGCTGTTGCTATGCTTTTGGGCGGCTATAGCCGATACGATATCCATCCAGTGCATAAGTCGCCCGCCCATCAGGTTGTCGAGGGTGTTGGTATCGTTGGGCAGTACCAGTTCGGTCATCGTGACCTTAGAATCTTCACATGTTTTTGATCTACTCATTTCCATCCTTTTTCTCCCAGCAAAGGTACGAAGCTGAAGTGCTGGAATTCCTTTTGGGTCAATTTGGTTTTACTAATTTTTTGGATCAGCATCATGGTCTGTTTCTTACTGTCTCCCACGGGTATCACGAGCCTGCCGCCCACTTTCAGTTGCTTGATTAATTCTTGCGGCACTGTAGGTGCGCCTGCCGTGACGATGATGCCATCATATGGGGCTTTTTCTGCTAATCCTTTTGAGCCGTCCCCTTGATAAAAATTGGCCTTATAGCCCATGCCAGGCAAGAATTTGGTCGTCTTTTCAAATAATTTCTTTTGATATTCGATGGTATACACCTTAGCGCCAAGCTCTAAGAGAATGGTGGCTTGGTAGCCTGAGCCGGTCCCGATTTCCAAGATTTTATCTCCGGGCTGAATGTCCAATAGCTCTGTTTGAAAGGCTACCGTATAGGGTTGACTGATCGTTTGGCCTTCACCGATAGGGAATGCTTTGTCCTCATAGGCATGCACATCAAAAATCTTCTCAAAGAAAAAGTGACGGGGTACCTTGCCGATGGCAGCCAACACGCTCTCTGATTTTATTCCTTTGGCCGCAATTTCCTTTACGAGCTGCCGTCGCATCCCTCGATGTTTGTAGGTGTCTTCCAAGATGGTGCTAAATTCGTCACAAAAATTGAAGAGATGTTTACCGGAATCGTAGAATGTACTGGAAAAGTGGTGGAGATAAGGGAATCAGGAACCAACAGGCATTTTGGTATTGAGTCACCCATTAGTGGTGAGTTGAAAGTGGATCAGAGCGTGTCGCACGAGGGGGTATGTTTGACAGTGACTCATCTCGGGCCGGGCAAGCATTGGGTGACCGCAATAGCTGAAACACTGGATAAATCGAACCTGAGCGCTTGGAAGTTGGACAAAAAGGTGAACCTGGAGCGATGCATGAAAGTCGACGGAAGATTCGATGGGCACATCGTGCAGGGACATGTGGACGGTGTAGCAGAGGTGCTCGACATTAGGGCAATGGACGGCAGCTGGCTTTTTAGTTTCAGGTCAGCATCTACGCAATTGATAGTGGAGAAGGGCAGTGTGTGCATCAATGGCACGAGCCTTACTTGCTTTGAGGTGTCTGATCATGAATTTTCAGTGGCGATAATCCCCTATACTTATGAGCACACCACCTTTTCTGATCTGAAGAAAGGGGATCAAGTAAATATCGAGTTTGATATTATAGGGAAGTACGTCCAGAAAATGATGAAGGATCGGACGTAATTGGTTCGCTTACTTTTCGCCTTTGATTACCTTAGAGAACACGTCGAAGTAGCGCTTACCTAGTTCCAATTGCCCTTTGTAATCGTAGTGAATTTCATCTATTTCATT
Organism: uncultured Roseivirgaceae bacterium; assembly: GCA_964406435.1. Classification (GTDB taxonomy): domain Bacteria; phylum Bacteroidota; class Bacteroidia; order Cytophagales; family Cyclobacteriaceae; genus JAAEPI01. The sequence goes on from CAYORY010000055.1 coordinate 7,246, forward strand.
GTCGTCCTTTTGGATGACGAAGGGTTCGTATGGGCTCACATAGTGGATATTTGGGTGTCTATCTACGGTGTTGGCAATGAGGTCTTGAAATTCCCCGCGTTTTTTCTTCTGTTCTACCCAGTAGGGCACCATGCCTCCCATTAGCCAAGGCGTGTGATCACCAGCGGCAGCTATGTCCGACCTCATGGCCTTAATCATGCAATCGAGGTTCTCTTGATAGTGCCTGTTGTTTTCACCTGCATCTTTTTCGCCCTGTTGCCAAAAAACGGCTTTGAGCTTGGCATTGGGAAATCGGGACATCACGTAGTTGGTGCGTGCCACGGCATCTTTGTAATAGAAATCACCCGGATTCCATGCCTTGTTAACAAATCCGCTTCCACCTCTTCCGCAAGGTATTAGGAGTATTTTTCTACCCTCTTCCAGGTGTTCTTTTTCATATAATCTAGCGAAAGTCATGGCAAAACTTGTCCAGTCTGGCCCTGTGTGGTGATGCATCAAGGGTTCTTTGGCCGGAATGATCATGGAGTCTTGCTCGAACCTGCCCAACTGCTTGATTAATGGATCCGCTATAGAGATGCCAGGATCCTGGCAACAGCCGTGGAGTGTGTTGGATTGACCAACGATCAGAAAGACGTCATAGCTGTCGAATTCTTTCTGCGCCTGGCATAGAACCGAAATGCTTAAAATGATTGTGACTAGTAGAATTCGAATCATAACGTTTGCTTAGGGAACGTAATTTTAACCATTTTAAAATTTAAGTTTGAATGGAAGTGATAGCGAAGGCTTGATGTTCTTCCTATACTTCATGCCAACAGGCTTCAATTTTAAAGTAAACACAAGATGGTAACAAAGCCCTTTCAGAAATTATCAATTGAAAAAACAGATGGTTAAGGCAATGATGGTTGAAATGAAAAAGGGGATATAGGATGCTGTTTAACTCCATTGAATTTGCTTTTTTCTTACCAGTAGTTTTTGCGATCTACTGGATCATCGGGTCGCGCCGCATGAAGCTTCAGAATGCTTTTCTGCTGCTTGCCAGCTATTTTTTTTATGGATGGTGGGATCCTCGATTTCTAGTGCTTATTGCCATTAGTTCGGCGGTCGACTACATCGTGGCGCTTCAAATCTCCCATTCAGAGCATCAGCGTCGACGTAGGATTTTGCTGTGGATTAGCCTCGGAGTTAATCTCGGTATGCTTGGGTTTTTCAAGTACTACAATTTCTTCCTGGACAATTTCGTGTCAGCATTCAGCTTTTTTGGTCAGTCTTTTGAAGCCAGTCGATTGTCCATTATCCTGCCGGTCGGGATTAGTTTCTACACCTTCCAGACGCTGAGCTATACCCTGGATGTCTACCATCGAAAAATGGATCCATCTCATGATCCCGTTAGTTTTTTTGCCTTTGTGAGTTTTTTTCCTCAATTGGTTGCCGGGCCGATAGAACGAGCGAAGAACCTGCTCCCTCAGTTCTTGGAGCGGAGGGAATTCACTTTTGAAAAGGGGCGAGATGGCATGCGACAAATTCTTTGGGGATTGTTCAAGAAGGTGGCTGTGGCCGACACGTGCGCCATTTTCGTCAACGATATTTTTGCCAACTCCGAGACCTACGGCAGTGCAACTCTTCTCATCGGTGCTATCTGTTTCACCTTCCAGATTTATTGTGATTTTTCAGGTTATTCCGACATTGCCATTGGTACTGCGAAGCTCTTTGGATTTAATCTGATGACGAATTTTCGCTACCCTTATCTTTCCAGGGACATAGCTGAGTTCTGGCGGAGGTGGCACATTTCACTGTCCACGTGGTTCCGGGATTATGTCTACATACCATTGGGAGGAAGCCGAGGCTCTAAATCAATGATGCTTAGAAACATCCTCATCATTTTCGTGGTGAGTGGCTTCTGGCATGGAGCCAATTGGACTTTTATTGTTTGGGGTCTTCTGAACGGACTCTATTTTATACCCTTGATGATAACCAACCGCAATCGACTAAATGTGGATGTGGTAGCTGCTGAGAGAAACTGGCCAACGTGGCGAGAGATTGGCCAAATCACCGTTACGTTTTCGATGGCCGTTTTGGCCTGGGTGATTTTTAGGGCTGAAGATTTACCCCATGCCTGGCAGTACCTGAGTCGGATGTTTTCTTTCATTCCCGGTAAATTGTATGGTGGGGATTTTCTGCCCATAGCGGTCGTAATGATGGCTTGGGAATGGGTGATGCGCCGAAAAAATCATGGATTGGAACTGCCCGATCATTTGCCCCGATGGGTTCGATGGGGATTGTATTTCGTGCTGGTGATTGCCATTCTGATGTTGTTTGGCGAGGAGCAGGAGTTTATCTATTTCCAGTTTTGATGAAAAGATTTCTTCGCGCTTCCTTTCTTTTCATACTCATCGTTTTGCTTTGGCTGGGAGCAAATTTTGCCATCAACTTTTCTCATCTTTCCCAGCCGGTCAGGTTTGAGGCTACCACGGTAGTCATAGGCGATTCTCATTTGATGTCCTGTTTGGATCCTGCCCTTTTGCCCGATGCAGTAAATCTGTGCAATGGCGCTGAATCTTATGTGGCTACTTTCTACAAACTCGAAAGAATTCTGACGGATAATCCACAGATGAACCATGTGATTCTGGGATTTTCTTACAACAACCTATCGGCCAATCAGGATGACCGTTTCACCATTCACAGAACCAAAGGTTTTTTTGACAAATACTATCCGGTGCTTCCGCTGGAATTGCCGAGGTATGTGAAGCTGAACGAAACTATTTTCTACCATTCGTTCCTGGAAAAAATGATGCTCTATCCCAATTTGGGCAAGAAGGTCATTGACGGTGGATTCAGGAATAGAACTACACAATTACAGGATGCCGATGTGGTAGAAACCATTGAGAAACATTATTTCAAGGGGGATACGTTGGCGGGTGATTCGGAATTCACTCCGCTCTATTTGGATTCCATCATACATCTATGCCGATCAAAAAAGCTTAAGTTGACGTTGGTAGCTTCACCTCTGCATGCATCTTATCGGGAGTTGATACCTGATCCAGTAGTGGCAACCTGGCAAAATAAGAAGGATGAATTAGTAGCTGACGGACTTTCCATTTGGGACTTCACCAGAGTCGATTTTCCAGACACTTTCTACTTGGACTATGATCATTTGGCGTATCTAGGAGCTGAGGAGACGACCCTTTATTTGAAATCAATTTTGGAAAATGATTCGACTTTCAATTCGTCATACGATTGGGTGGAACTAACTACTCCTCAATAATCTCCCAGTAAAGCATGTAGTTGGCCGTGCCTGTGCTTTCGGCACGCTGAAGCGCCGTAGAGAATTTACCATAATCATCAGCACTGACCTGCATCCTGAACGTCCCGATGAGGTCATTGCTGGAGAGCAAGTCCCAGTCCCAAAGTTCTACCTCCAATTCATGCGAGGGATCATGCTCAATGGTGACATTTACCTCACACTTTTCGTTCGAATTCATCTTATGGTATCGGCCATGATCAGGCCATATCCGCTTGCCCCCGTATTTCAAAAAAGCTTCATCTTGATCAGACTCATCGTTGAGCAAACATTGGATAGCTTGGATGTGAATTTTCATATTGGCTCAATAGGTTATGAGTGGAAGATAAGAAAACCTCACTTAAAAGGAACAACTATGACTTGATGCAAATACACGTGATTCCTGTTACTTTATTTTTTATTTTCCTTGGCAATCTTCAAGTTCTGCTAGTAGTCGCTCAGCTTCAAGTTGAGCCGTGAGCGCAGAAGCTGCTTCCATTTCGGCTTGTTCCTTAAGCCTTACGGATTCAGTTGCCAGACTATTGGCAATTTGTTCTTGTTCTTTTGCCAATTTCGTTTGGATATTGGCGAAAACGACGAAAAATATCGATACAAGGAAAAAAAGCATGTTAAGAACTACAGCAAAAGGTTTCATAATTTTTACAATTATTCGGTCAAAATAATAAGTGAACATTAACAAAGTAGGAGCGGCAACCAGCAATAATTCATTGGTAAAATGAAAATAGCGAGCATCCAGAAAAATAAGCGTATAGCATATAATTACTACCAGTTTAATCCGATCAAGAATGGTCTTGGGTTCTTTTTGCTTGAACCGTACGAGATACAATAGGAGCCATGCAATCGTGAATGGCCCAGAGATATCAACCAGCAGATATCTGCTGAGCAAGGGGCCACTAAATCCCAGCAAAAAGGTAAGAATAAGAGGGAGGACTAGTTTTTTATTCCCTCCATGAATCAGGTTTCTAAACACGGGATATTTCTCTTCCATCATTCCAAGTAACTAATTCTACCGCTAATAAAAAAATCCTTACTTTTAGTATCCGGTGCAAGGTTATTGCGTTGTAGATTGAAATTTTCACTCCATTAGTATGAAGAAATTGCAGTTGATTTTGTTGGCATTAGTTATCAGTGTTGGAGCACTCGCTCAAGATGCCAA
>CAYORY010000056.1:0-8093 GCA_964406435.1 uncultured Roseivirgaceae bacterium
GTTGCATTTTTAATTGAGACTTGGATGCTTGATCAATAGCTGTTGACTCAATGATCTCATTCACGATGGCATCCATTCCTTCTACTTTGGCGATCCCTCCGGATTGATCAATCGTGATGAAAAATGTTTTATCTAACATAGAACCGAATGTCATGGCCAGGGGACCATTAGATGACGCAGGGTCTGCAGAGTCAAACGACATATTTCCTGCCATGCTAGACATCTTAAAGGCAATGCGATAATACGTACACTTAATACGAGTCTGGCCCGCTGCGACACTCATCACCTCGAATTTTGTCCCCTGTGTATAGGACTGATTTATCTGCATGGTTTGGCCCATAATTTCCTGATCAATGGCCTGCTCAGCCACAGTGAGAATTTTGAAAGTTTGCCCCTTCTGCAGGTTGTACTTAAGATCGACCTGTGCCGAAAGAGTGAAAAATGAGGTAACTAGTAAGAGTGTGAGAAGCTTTTTCATTTGTCTGAATTTTTATTGCAAGATAGAATTTATGAATACTAGTTCGTGGATAGTTGAAGCCTTAATTTTGTCATATGGCTGAATTCGCACAAGTTGTCAAAGACCTCCATCTTAGAAAATTTGCTCCAGTGTATTTTTTGCAAGGAGAGGAGACGTTCTTTATCGACAACATCATGGATCATATCGAAAGCCTGGCGTTGGACGAATCCCAAAAGAGCTTCAATCAGTATGTTTTCTATGGTAAGGAAACGTCCTTTGAGCAGATTGTGACTACAGCCCGCAAATACCCGATGATGGGAGAGCGGCAGGTGATATTGGTAAAAGAGGCACAGGAAATAAAAGGCTGGCAAAGAGAAGAGGATCAAAAATTATTGCTCAACTATCTTGAAAACCCCATGCCGAGCACGGTATTGGCTTTCGCCTACAAATACAAAACTCTGGACAAGCGAACCAAGCTAGGTAAGTCCATAGATAAGCTTTCGGTAGCTTTTTTGAGTAAGGCACTTTATGATAATCAGATACCGGCGTGGATTCAGGGCTATGTCAAGGCCGTAGAGGCGAGCATTTCTGATCAGGCTTGCGCACTTCTGGCTGAGAATATTGGGAATAATTTGCAGCGTTTGGCGCGGGAGGTAGATAAGCTCTTGCTGAATGTGGGGGCCGACAAGAAAATTGACGAAGCACTCGTCCATAAGTATGTGGGCATCAGCAAGGAGTACAACACCTTCGAACTACAAAAAGCCATTGGCACGCGAAATGACACCAAAGCTCTGAAAATCGTTCGGTACTTCGCCGAGAATCCCAAGAATAACCCGCTGATTCTGGTGCTGTTTAGTATGTACTCCTTCTTCTCCAAGCTTGTACTTGTGCATGAGGCGGGCACCCAGGACAGCAACCAGTTGGCCCGGGCGATAGGTGTCAATCCTTATTTCGCTAATGATTATCTGGTGGCGGCAAGAAATTATGATTTACCTACGGTGCTACGCAACTTGGATCATCTTTATAAGGCAGATTTGCAGAGCAAAGGGATAGACTCCATTGGGATGAAAGAAAAAGAGGTCTTGACCGAACTAGTTTTTAAGATGATGAATTGACACACCATTTCTGTTAAGATTTCGTTCAACCATCAAAATTCACAGAGTGAGATACCTATTTCTGTTATTGCATTTCTCGTCAGTTGGGCTTTTGGCTCAGAATTATTTGCCAAACCAGCATCCCGACTTCTATTATAATCAGGCCATTTCTAGTTTTCAGAGTGGCGACTATAAGGTGGCTCGCCATCTACTCGATGAATACCTGATCACAACTGAGACTCCTGAGGCTCTCTACTATCGAGCCATGAGTTCGATAAAGACCGGCGAGAAGTCAGGGGAGTTTTATGTGCAGTCTTTCATCAAAAACTACCCACTGCACCCATTGGCTCACAAGGCGCAGTTTGAGTTAGCTCATCAGTATTTTGTCAGAAAGAATTACCAGAAGGCTCTTTTGGCCTATGGTGTGATGAACCCTGAGACCTTGGATAAGTCTCAGAAGGAACAGGCTTATTTTGAAAAGGGCTACTCGCTCCTTCAGATAAACGTGGTGGATCAGGGAATTACATCCCTTGAGTCGGCGTATAATGTAGGAGGCGATTATCAATCGCGTGCTGCATACTACCTGGGCGTCCATACTTCAGGTGACACAGCCGAGGGATGGCTATTGAAGGCATCTGAGGATCCGGAGTGGCAATTGAAGTCGGCCATCTACCTATCCCAAATCTACCTGAATGCCGGCGAATACAAGAAACTTCAGGGAGTGAACGAACCACTTTTATCAGACGAAAAATCAATTGAGAATGCGGACTTGCACTTTTATACTGCTGAGTCTTATTATCAGGAGCAATCCTACCGATCGGCCGCTCGATATTTTGATAAGGGTATTGAATTAGGTGCAAGAAAACCAGACGCAGAAACGCTCTTCAAACTTGGGCACGCTTACTATGAAATTGGAGAAAAGGAAAAAGCGATTGACCAACTTAAAAAATCAGGCCTAAACGAAAGTGCCACTGGTCAGGCAAGTGCTTTTCAGCTAGGGAAGATCTACACGGAGATTGGCCAATTCACGAGCGCATTGCACGCTTACGAGATTGCAGGCTCCAGTGATCACGATCAATTGATCGCCGAAGAATCCCAGTTTTTGGCAGGTAAAACGAGCGTTCAGCTAGCCCAGTACGATCAGGCTATCGTCAAACTTGAGTCTTTTCTTCAGGAATTCCCAGCGAGCGAAAAAACTGTTGAAGCCAATGACCTCCTTTCAAATGCCTATCTGAGCACGTCCAACTACGATCTGATTATAAACCATTTTGAGAAGATCAGTTCACCGAGTTTGGTTCTTAAGAAGAATTATCAGCAGGTGACACTTGTGAAGGGGATGCAGTCATTCAGCGACAGGCAAATCGCAGAAGCTCTCGGTTACCTTACTAAGAGTGTCAATACGAACATCAATAGACAGCTCGAAACAGAAGCCTATTACTGGATCGGGGAGAGCCAATTCATCCTAGGAGACAAAAGCAAGGCAGAAGCCGCCTACCGAAAAGCCAAAAGTCTGGACGCCTCCTACCCAATGCCGGATTACGGACTAGGCTATTTGGCGTATAATTCAAATGACTATGCCGGGGCAAAGGAATTGTTCCAGTCTTTCAAGCGAAAGGCCACATCGTCTCACCAATTCCAACCGGATGCATCACTTAGAATTGCAGACTGTGAGTATGCCCTCAAAAGTTATGATGCATCATTGGCTGGCTACCAAGCCCTATTCAACGCAAATGTTTCTCAGGACTACCTTCATTATCAAATCGGCCTCATACACCAGTTGAATAGCCGTGTTGATCAGGCGGTAAATTCTTTTATGAAAGTGGTGCAAATGTCCGGGTCGACTTACCGAGACAATGCCATGTTTCAGGTAGCTCAGACGTATTTTGAAGATGCCCAATTCGCAGAAGCTGAAAAAGGTTTCACGGCCTATATTGATCAATACCCGAATGAGAGCCTAGCACCTTATGCCCGAATCAAGCGTGGACTGTGCTATTTCAATATGGAGCAAAACCAGCGATCCAAGGAGGACTATTTGTTTGTTTTGGATAATCACATCAATCATCCATCAGCACAAAGTGCGCTGCTAGGCATACAGGAACTCCAGAAGCGAGGGGAGGAGATTGATTTTGACCAGTATCTGGCTGCCTTCAAAACTGCGAACCCCGAGGATTCAAGCCTTGAGTCGATAGAATTTGAGCAAGCCAAGAATGTATATTTCGCGCAGAAGTACCAGGAAGCCATCACGAGATTTGAGCGGATTCTTGCCAAAAATCCTGAGGGCGCCTTCAAGGAGGATGTGATTTATTATTTGGGAGATGCCCATGACCGAATGGATAATTACGGTCAGGCTGCACGTTATTATGATCAGATAGCAGTAATGCCCACTTCAAAATACTTGAATCGGGTGCTTGACAAGAGGGGGCGCTTGCTCTTGAGAACCGAACAAAGCGAGAAGGCGATCAGCAATTATCAAATGCTTCAGGAGTACAGTAAAAACAGAAAGGAAAGTTACCTGGCAAGCGAAGGATTAATGAAAGCCTATTTTCTTCTTGGCTCTTACGACAAGTCCATCGAGTACGGTCGTTCGATCGTGAGTGCAGAATGGAAACCTTCGAATGCCGAGAGTGAAGCTTCTTTATACATTGGCAAATCCTTGGTGCAAAAGGGAAGTACGGATTTGGCCATAGATGAATTTTTAAATGTCATCAATTCAGGATCTGATGAGATTGCGGCGGAAGCAAAATACAGCATTGGACGCGTGCAGTATGACCAGCAGAAATACAAGCAGTCGTTGGAAACTCTCTTTCAGTTGAATTCTCGCTATGCTGCCTACAACGACTGGGTAGGGAAATCTTTCCTTTTGATTGCTGATAATTACTTGGCATTGGAGGAACTTCTCCAGGCAAAAGCCACATTGAATTCTTTGATCGATAATTATCCTGATGAAAGCATCAAGTCAGAGGCTAGGGTGAAATTAGAACAAGTTGAAAAATTGCAATTAGAGGAGGTTGCCCAAGACACTGCAAAATGAGAGTACTAGCATTTATATTCACTGTATTTATTTGTAGCGGACTGATCGCACAAGTAGGAGAGGTTACGTCGGAGGAAATAGTGATCGAGAAAGACAAGGAGATCATTTTGCCGAGTGCCGACAAGCTGTATCTGCCTGTAGCTCCACCGGAAATCCGTCGAGATACTTCTCGATTGAGGTTCAATATATCCTCACCCAATTTCAGCATTGGCAGCTATGCCCCGCAGCTTAGGCCATTCGCCTACACGGTAGGTAGCGAACAAATTCAATATCAAAACTTCGTCAAAGCGGGTTTTGGGAGTTTTGGATCGCCACTGCTTGCGGGATATTATGGAGAGGAAACCAAGAAGGTGAACTGGGGAGCGTGGGTGTATCATGAAAGTTTTGCTAAAGGGGCTGTAAGAGATCGTCAGAGTGCATCTGCGGTGAGCTACGTAGACGTGTTCACAACGTTCCAAAATCGAAATTGGGCATTTACCCCGACGTTTGGTTGGCAGTCAGATGGGTACAGATTCTACGGATACGATGATGCGGATGCAAGAATCTCGGACGATAAGAACCATGTAAGCCGGATCAGATTGGGAGCTAAGCTTCAGGAGATTTATGACAATGATTGGTCGTTTGAGCTTCAGCCGGTTTTCCGATCTACCAACCAGAACACCCCGAGCGATGCACCATCCAGCAGCGAAAACTACCTCGATCTCCTCACGTCAGGAACCTACCAATTTGACAGCACGCTTTCGGCAGGAGTGGAACTGCGCTTAGGTGCGATTTCGTTCGAAAGCGAGTCTTCGATCAATAGAAACTTCGTGAAGGTCAACCCGTGGATCGGGATAAAAAGAGAGACCCTTTTTATTAAAGCAGGAGTGGAGCTAGCCACTACCAACGACACCATAATCAGTGGGGTGAAAAGCTTCTTCTATCCAGACATTTCTGCCGAATGGACCGGCCTGCCCGGTTGGACAGTATATGGAGGATTGAGTGGCGAATTGAAACCTGTAACATTCAGCAGCCTTACCAGAGACAATTTATTTCTTGACGATAGTCTGACCATGGCTCATGAAAACATCAAGACAAAGATTTCAGGCGGGATCAGAGGTAACATCAGTTCACGAATTTTTGTCAACTCAGGAGTAGCCCTATCAAGTATTGAAAACATGTCCTTTTTTATCCCGTCACCAAGCGATAGCGCACGCTTCATCATCGCCGTGGATCCGGAGGCAGTGACAGTCTTTAACTGGTACGGGCAGTTGAATTGGCAAGCGGATAGGCAGACCCACCTTGGGATTAGAACGGATATCTACAGCTACGGAATAGACACCTTCGACAAAGCGTGGAATATGCCCAATTTTAAATTGACCGTTGACTGGTTTCAAAAATTCTCTAACAGAATCAGTACGCAGGCCACCCTGAGTTCATTGGCAGGTATGAAAGCCCCAAAACCGGTAACCCTGGAGCCAGAGAAATTGAAGCCCATCGTCGATTTAACCATGGAAGGAATGTACCGAATCAATGATCGGGCAGAGGCATTCATTCAGCTTCAAAACGTTTTTGGAGTGGAATATTCTCGCTTCCTCAACTACCCGGGCCGAGGATTGTCATTCAGAATTGGAGCGCTGTACCGTTTTTGATTGCATACCTTAAGGTCATTCCCATTGTAATATTGGTTTTCATTATTCAAAGAAAAAATCAGTCAGTTTTTAAGTTTTGTTTATCTTGGTTCGAATAAAAAATAACCTGAATGGCCGACGAAAATAAGAATCAAGACCCTGAAGAAGAAAACAGAGGAGCATCCAATGACGATGATTTCGGTTTACCCGACTTTGAGTTCGAAGCACTAGAAGATGATGACGAGGAAGATGCCGAAGACAACACGGTAAGTGCCGGAGCAGTTTCTTCAGAATCAGACGATGATTTACCGAGTATGGATGACGGAGATATGGAGGATCTGGATCTCGATTTGGAAGGAGTGGATCTAGAGGGAATCGAAGACATAGATTTGGACAATCTGGATGATCTTGGCGATTTGGATTTAGAGGATCTCGACCTTGATGATTTGGATGCTGACCTGGAGGATTTGGATAAAGCAATAGAAGACACGGAAGTGCCTGTTGCGGCGAGTGCCGAAAAGATCGAAGATATTTTTAAAGATGAAGTAGCACCGGATACTACCGAGGAGCCACTTGCCGATGATGGTGAGTTCTACGAAGAAGAGTCTTTCGGAGATTTTGATGGTGAGTTCGATGAAGAAGCACCTGTAGCAGAAGAATCCAATGAGACCATAGAAGATAATGTGGCAGAGCAGGAGGAACTACCCGCGCCGGGAGATTTGCCGTCGTTAGAAGATCAGGAAGACTTTGATAGCTCCATTTTTGATGACGACACTGAAGGCTTGGATTTGGGAAGTGGAGCAGAGGCGCCAATACCCTTTGCTAAGCGCGATTTACCTGGTGAGTATAAGCATGACGAAGATCAGCAAGAACAAGTAAGTCAGACAGAAATTGATTCCTCCAAGGGTAAATTTGTGAGAATCGTGGTGTTGGGAGTTATTCTGTTTTTCGGAATCGGTGCAGGATTTTTATACTGGAACGGTACCCTTTTCGGTGACGGATCAGGAGAAAATAAAGAAGTAGCTGAGAACACCGAGGCAAAAAAACCGGAGGTCAAGAAAGAAGCAACTGCTGAAGACGCCTCTGCTGGTGAAAATGAAGCTGAAACCAAAGCACCCACAGAGAAGCCAGCTGCCACCAAGCCCAAAACTGCGCAACCACAGCAACACAAGCAGACCCCAAAACAAACGACAACTAAACCGGCTGGATCAAGGCCCGCTGGAAGTGGAGTGTCGACGATGGGAGCTGCGACCGGCCAGCGACACATAATCGTTGGAAGCTTCTTAGATGAGGGAACGGCGCTAGCTTATGCCGATAAGCTCGCTTCGCAAGGTGAAAACCCAACAGTGATTCCACCATTTAATAATGCGCCGAATTATCGAGTCGCTGTGGCCTCTTTTGCAAATTTTGCGACTGCAAACAGTAACCTAGAAAGATACAGGGAGACTTACAATGGTGCCTGGATTCTGAAGTATTAATCATTTTAAAAATCTTAAGACCCATTCGTGCGTTAGCGTGAGTGGGTTTTTTAGTTTTGTATCTTGGTGACACTAAAAGAACCTCGTCTCCGTTAAGAGCACTAACAAGTACATCTATGATCAACGAACTTTTGCAGGACACATCTCTCCCTCTGGAAACCCCCGAGACGGCCACAGAATCTATTTCTCTTTTGGAATTGATTTTCAATGGAGGAATCATGATGATTCCCATATTTCTACTTTGGGTGGTAGCCATTTACGTTTTCGTGGAGAGGCTCATGATGCTGAGAAAAGCCTCTCAAACCCCCGATAATTTTCATGATAAAATACGCCAATTAGTGATTGGAGGAGATATTCAGGGAGCCAGAATGATGTCGATTCAGACCGATACCCCTGCTGCAAGAATGATCGAGAAAGGCGTTT
>CAYORY010000056.1:8103-11690 GCA_964406435.1 uncultured Roseivirgaceae bacterium
TTTCTAAAATAGGGAGCTCACTGAAAAACATCGAAGTGAGCATCGAGAACCTCGGCAAGTTAGAAATCTATAGGTTGGAGAAGAACCTCAATCTTTTGGCCACCATCTCAGGAGCAGCCCCTATGATCGGTTTTCTGGGTACTGTGGCAGGTATGATTCAGGCTTTTATGGCTGTGGCTCAGGAGGAGGGGGCAGTAAGTCCCAAGCTTCTTTCCGGCGGAATCTACGAGGCGCTGATTACCACCGCAGCAGGACTTATCGTGGGAATTTTGGCCTACCTGGGATACAACTATTTAGTAGCCAAGGTTTCGAAGGTGATCCATACTATGGAGTACAATGCCATTGAGTTTGTGGAGCTTTTGCAAGAACCTCAGAAGAAATAGGAATGAATTTAAAGCCAAAAAATAAAGTGGAGGCTTCATTCAGCATGTCGGGAATGACCGACGTGATTTTCCTGTTGCTGCTATTCTTTATTCTAACCAATTCGTTCGTGACTCCATCGGGACTTCCGGTGAATTTGCCATCGTCAAAAAGTGCTGACATAGTGCTTCAAAAAGTGAGTGTCACCATTACGAAAGACCTCAAATACTTCGTGAATGACAAGAGAGTAAATGAAGGCCAAATGGAGGGAGAACTCCGAGCGGCACTCACGGAAAAACAAGGCGTGGTGGTACTTCACTGTGATGAGGGCGTGCCTGTGAAACATCTTGTGAAAGTAGCCGGGATAGCTACTTCACTTGAAGCCAGAGTGTCTATAGCCACAAAGCCAGAACAATGAGAGAGCAAGAAGAAAAGCAACGCAAACGAAAAGCCTGGGCCACCTCTGTGAGCATTCAGTTGGTGCTGCTCGTGCTTTTTTATTTTTTGATTGCCTGGAAGGAACCCTTTCCACCCAACCCTGAATTCGGAATCGAATTGAACTTTGGACAAGTGCAGACCGGTGGGGGTGCCGAACCCGTACAAAGTCAGGAAATTTCTGAAGAAGTGGAAGTGGAACAAACTTCCTCACCTGCTGAGGATGTCAGCCCAGTAGAGTCTACCGAGACCAATGAACCCGTGGATCCGATGCAGGTAGTTGACAATCCGAACCCGGATATTTCTCAGAAGGAAAGCACAGCCTCAGCTAAGCAAACCGAGACGAAAAAGGAAACAGAAAAGAAGCAGGAAGAAACGAAAAATCCTGCCAGCACCAAACAAGCGGATAGCACCAATCCGTCGCAGGGCGACAATGAACAAACAGGGGATCAGGGTGATCCTGAGGGAGATATCAATGAGGAGGCATTGTACGGTGAGCCCGGCGGTGGCGATAACGGCTCCACATTGCAAATGTCCGGCTGGGAGTGGGATGCACCACCAAAACCCAATGACAACTCTCAGGAGTCAGGCAAAATCGTTTTTGAAATAACATTACATGCCAATGGGGACATCAAATATATCGAGACCAAGCTCAGCACAGTTTCTCAACAGGTTTTATTGAAATACAAGCAGTCCATTGAGTTGTTGACTTTTTCAAAAACATCTTCCTATAAACCCGCTTCCGAATCCAAAGGCACCATTACCTTTATCATTCGCTCCAGATAACCCGACGATGACTTATCCAGAAGTGCTGGAATACCTCTATTCCAGACTGCCAATGTACCAGCGCGAAGGTAAATCCGCCTTTAAGAAAGACTTGGGCAATACCAAAGCATTGCTTGGAAAACTCGGAGACCCACATAGAAAATTCAAGTCCGTTCATGTAGCTGGCACCAATGGAAAAGGCACCTCTTCACACCTGCTTGCCGCCATTTTGCAGGCTTCAGGATACAAAGTGGGGCTTTACACCTCGCCACACCTCATTGAATTTACTGAGCGAATAAAAATTAACGGAAAGGAGGTCTCAAAGAAATTTGTAGAAGCATTCACCAATGAAAATCGTGAATCGATTGAGCATATCAAACCCTCCTTTTTTGAAGTGACAGTGGCCATGGCGTTTGATTATTTTGCCAAAGAGAAGGTCGATATCGCTGTGATAGAGACAGGGCTGGGAGGACGATTGGACAGCACCAATGTGATCCTGCCTGAAGTAAGTTTGATCACGAACATATCTCTTGAACACACCGATTTGCTGGGTGATACCGTAGAGAAAATCGCCTTTGAAAAAGCAGGAATCATCAAACCGAAAATCCCAGTGGTGGTTGGAGACATTACTGATGATCCTCTGGAGGTAATCGCAGAAGTGGCCAAAAAAAATGAATCCCGACTGATCAAAAGCAAACAGAGAAATCATGAGTTTGATCTGAGGAATGTGCCACCTTACACGGAGCTGAATTTGCCGGGGGTGCTGGCCGTGATCGAGGAAATGAAGCAGCACGGGTGGAAAATAACCAATGCATCCACCAAAGAGGGAGTTGAGAATTACACGACTTCCACAGGACTCAAGGGGAGGTTTCAATTCCTCAAAAAGAAGCCATTGGTTATTGCAGATGTGAGTCACAATAAGGCCGGAATACTATTGCTCTTACGTCTGATCGGGCAATTGGATTTTGGGAAACTGCACATTATTTACGGCACGGTCAAAGACAAGCCCGTAGAGGAAATACTTTCGGTGTTGCCGACCAACGCTACTTTCTATTGGACGCAATCAAGTGTGCCAAGGAGCCTTTCGGTTTCGGATCTGCAAGCCAATGCCAAGCGACTGAAGTTAACGGGGGAGGCATTTGAGCATGTGAACGACGCAAAAAAAGCGGCACTTCTTAGCGCCGCTCCTGATGATTTGGTGTTGATCACCGGCAGCACCTTTGTGGTGGCTGAGATCGAAGGACTGTAGCTATTTGATGTTTAGGTGGTGCACGTGCTCACGCAAAATATCAATTCGCTTTGTAATGTTCTTTACGTATTTATTTAGCTCCGTTTCCAACACATAGGCTTCAGCGTCCTTATTTTCACCGGTTTTTTTGGCGTTTCTCTCTATGTCGTTTCGGGCATTACACTCCTCATGAAGGAACACCAAAAACTCTTTGATGCTGAAATCGGTTTCAAATTTTTCAATATCCTTCAAGGTCTTCTTCATTTCCGCATCACCACCTCCATAGCGGGCTTTCTTTGATATCACATCGTAGAGTACCGAATCATAATGATGAATGCCCCTCAGGGTTTCGATCATTCTGTTGCGATAGGGCTCCACCGTACAGAACTCAGTAAGCCCCTCGTAAGTAGCCAATTTATCAGCCTCTCCATCCCATGCCAAGGTAAGTTCTTCGATTTTTTCACCTACATTTTCCTGTGCAGAGGCCTTTATAACTAAAGTCGCGAGTACCAGCAATACAATAATTCTTTTCATTTTGGTCGTATTAAAACTGCCGTAAATATCGCAGGTCTTTTCACATTTTGGGTTCTGACCCTGTTAAATTTGTGTCAAAAAGATTGGCACGACCAAGTAAAATCCAACGGTTTGCAGAAAATCAGGCAAGTAACAACGTCATCTCTGTAGAGAAACCAATTTTTCAGGAAATCGCTGGAAATTGGCAATCGAAATTCTTCAAAAACGAAAGGCCTATTACCCTCGAACTGGCATGCGGAAGGGGGGAATACACCCTGGGTCTGGG
>CAYORY010000057.1:0-11601 GCA_964406435.1 uncultured Roseivirgaceae bacterium
AGAAGAAAGACAGATTCGGTGCGAACTTATCTATGTCCATGCCCCGACTCAGGTAGTATTCCACGAAAGTGAAGCCGTTCGAAAGTGTGAAGGCCAATTGGGAAATAGGATTAGCTCCAGCCTCCGCAATATGGTAGCCTGAAATAGAGACAGAGTAGAAATTTCGAACCTGCTGATCAATGAAATACTGCTGCACATCTCCCATGAGTCTGAGCGAAAATTCAGTGGAGAAAATACAGGTATTCTGTGCTTGATCCTCCTTCAAAATGTCGGCCTGTACGGTTCCTCTAACCGATGATAAAGCTTTAGCTTTCAGCTCATTATAAACATCCATCGGTAGCACCTGATCACCAGAAACGCCCAAAAGCATAAGCCCAAGTCCATCGTTTCCTTCTGGGAGATCGCCGTTGTATTTTGGACGAGCAACTCCTGCCTTCTTGTATAGGTTTTCTATTTTCTTATCGACTTCATCTTCAAGTCCATTTTCTTCAATGTACTTTTCACACTGCTGGTCTATCGCCGCATTCATAAAGAAGGCGCAGATGGTAGCGGCCGGTCCATTTATGGTCATCGAAACGGAAGTGGCAGGATCGCAAAGATCAAAGCCTGAGTATAACTTTTTGGCATCATCCAGGCAGCAAATGCTCACCCCAGAGTTACCCACTTTACCATAAATATCCGGGCGATGATCAGGATCTTCGCCATAAAGTGTCACTGAATCGAAAGCCGTAGAGAGGCGCTTAGCTGGCATGCCCAGAGAGACATAGTGAAATCGACGATTGGTTCGTTCAGGTCCACCTTCCCCTGCAAACATCCGCGTAGGATCCTCGCCCTCTCTTTTGAATGGAAACACTCCGGCAGTAAATGGAAATTCGCCAGGTACGTTTTCCTGCAAGCTCCATTTGAGTATATCACCCCAACCTTCGTACTTCGGCAGGATCACTTTTGGTATTTTAGTATGCGAGAGCGACTCTGTGGTCGTTTTTACTTTGATCTCCCTACCGCGCACTTCATAGGAATACTCCTCCCCTTCATAATTCCCTCGCTTCTCTTTCCATTCCTCTAGAATCTTCAAGTTGTGCGGATCAAGATCGAGCTTCAGCTGCTCTTTCGCTTTATCTATTGCAGATAGTGCGGCTTCCTGATCCTTCAGAATATCAGATGACTTATCAAGCGCGTAGAGTTTCTGGGCAACTTCCTGCTGTTCCTCAGCTTTCTCATTATAGCCGCGTATTGTTTCTGTAATCTCAGAAAGGTAGCGAGTTCGTTTAGGCGGTATAATAAAGACTTTCTCGCTCATCTCCTCCGTGCTTTCAAAAGAAGAATTAAGCTCCGCTCCTGTCTTATCTGCAATCAAATTCATCAAAGACAGGTACAATTGGTTCATGCCCGGATCATTGAATTGTGAGGCAATCGTACCAAAAACCGGTAAGTCTTCTTCTTTGGCATCCCACAATCCGTGATTACGTTGATATTGCTTTTTCACATCACGGAGTGCGTCCAAGGCTCCACGCTTGTCGAACTTGTTCAGTGCGATAATGTCGGCAAAGTCCAGCATATCGATCTTCTCCAACTGGGTAGCAGCACCGTATTCAGGTGTCATCACATAGAGCGATGCATCCGAGTGATCTGTAATTTCTGTGTCCGATTGACCTATGCCTGAGGTTTCCAAAATAATCAAATCAAAGCCCGCCGCTTTCACCACATCAATGGCATCCTGCACGTACTTAGAAAGCGCCAAATTAGATTGACGAGTAGCCAACGAGCGCATGTACACCCGATCACTGAAAATGGCATTCATTCGGATTCTATCTCCTAAGAGAGCACCTCCCGTCTTTCGTTTCGATGGATCAACGGAGATCACGGCGATAGACTTATCTGAAAAGTCCATCAGGAACCTGCGTACCAACTCATCTACCAATGAGGATTTTCCTGCTCCTCCCGTGCCTGTTATACCCAAAACAGGCGTTTTAGCGGCTTTCTTTCGAAGCGCTTCCATCTCCGCCCTGCTGTCATCTGGATAATTCTCAGCGGCCGAAATCAAACGAGCAATGGCATTGTGATTAGAAGCACTAAGATCTTTCGCCTGCCCATTCAAATTTTGCCCGATCGGGAAGTCACATTTTTCGACCAAATCATTGATCATGCCCTGCAATCCCATTGCTCGACCATCATCGGGAGAGTAAATTCTGGTGATGCCATAAGCATGCAATTCCTCGATTTCCTCAGGTAGGATCGTTCCTCCACCCCCACCAAAAAGTTTGATTTGAGAAGCGTCCCGCTCTTTGAGCAAGTCAAACATGTATTTGAAGTACTCCACGTGCCCGCCCTGATAACTCGTGATAGCAATGGCCTGCGCATCTTCCTGAATGGCACAATCCACGATTTCCTGAACACTTCGGTTGTGGCCCAAATGGATCACCTCACAGCCGGTGGACTGGATGATTCGACGCATGATATTGATAGCTGCATCGTGACCGTCGAAGAGGGAAGCTGCCGTGACGATACGAATGTGATTCTTGGGTTTGTAGACTTCAACAGTCTGCTGCATGTTGTTTGGGTTTTGGGTGCCGCAAAGTTAGTGAACTAGTTAATAGATAATTAATGAATGGTGAATTGGTGAATGGAATTGGACTATTGAGTTGATTCCCTCATTTTCTCCACTATCCTACTCACTGCTGGGCAAACCAACGTATTCTGGAGCGTCAAGTCCATGATTTGATACATACGCTTGCGATCCGTGTGTGGGTATTCTTTACATGCCCGAGGACGATCTTTATACACGATGCACTTATTGTCAGATCCAAGAAAGGGACATGGGGCACTCTTCAGCACAAAATCTCCATCTTCGTCCATTTCTAAGTACTGAATGATGAAATCCCCAGACTTCATTTTGAGTGCCTTAGCCACCCTGTCAATATCTGCCTGAAGAAAAATTGGAGAAGTGGTTTTACAGCAGTTGGCGCACTCCAAGCAATCAATTTCTTTAAACACTTCATCGTGGAGTTTGTGAAATTGCTCGTCCAGGTTCTTAGGCTTTGTACGCTTCATGTTTTTCAAGAACTTTTGGTTCTCTTTGAAGTTACTCTTCGCTCTTTCCAAATCCTCTTGATAAAGCATGGGACAAAACTAATGAGTGAATGTCCGATCATTTTGCTGGTTTGAATAAATTCGGAAAATGAATCCCGCTGTAGATGTGTTTTTAGCCGAAGGTTGTGGTCGGTGCTCCCATTTCCAAACACCAGAATGCAAAGTGCATAAATGGCCAGAAGAGTTGAGAGAACTTCGTCGGATTGCCCTGGATTCTGAACTCACCGAAAACCACAAGTGGGGTGTGGCATGTTACACGTATGGTGGAAAAAATGTTTCGCTGCTCGCCGCATTCAAGGATTACGCTTCGTTTAGCTTCTTCAAAGGAGCCTTACTTCCTGACCCTAAAAACCTTTTAGTGCAAGCCGGACAAAATACTCAGGTTGCTCGAGTGCTTCAGTTCACAGATGTTAATCACATTTAAAAAAAGAGGAAGCAATTCGTGATCTCATCAAGGAGGCCATCAAAGTTGAGAAAGAAGGACGCAAAGGCGAATACAAGAAAAATCCAGAGCCCATGCCGGATGAATTAGAAACGGCGCTTGAAGAAAATCCAGACTTAAAGGAAGCGTACGAAGCGCTCACTCCCGGACGCCAACGTAGTTACATTTTGCATGTCTCCCAGACTAAGAACTCATCCACCCGCATTTCTCGCATCCAAAAGTGCATTCCCAAAATCATGGAGGGTAAAGGCTTTCATGATCGATAGGATACATTTGATTACCTCAGAATTACACCACTGGCGCCTAAGTAAATGAACTGATCCCTAATTTCGCCTCGCATGAGCAAAGTATTATTCTTCGGTTTCATTCTTCATTGGGTAATAGCATATGGTCAAACTGATAATTCCACTACTATATCAACGGCACTTTTTAAAGTCACTCACCCAAATTCCAGCAAGGTGTCGTACTTGTTTGGTACACATCATGCTTTTGGCGAGACCTTCCTGTCTCAGCTCAAGAATGTGGAGCAATCGCTTCTCTCCTGCGATGAAGTTATCAAAGAAAACCTCGACATTCCTGGCCGCTTGGTCAATGACATTATTAATCGGCGTGAGGAAATGACCTATTGGGAAAAGTACCTTAGTAAAGAAGACCACCGATATGTTCAAGAACTGTTTGCAGCCAGTGAGACCGACTACAACAAGCTAACTCCGCCAGAAATGCACGCCTTTCTCACTAGGCATTACAAAGAGAAATATTGTGAAGCCAAGAGTGAAAGCGATAGCTCCATGACGCTTGATAATCACATTGGAAAAATTGGTGAGTTGAATGGATTGAAACTGGTTGGACTGGAAACCAGCGAAGAGCAAATAGTGCTAATCAATAAGGATGTGGAGGGCATGCCGCGCAAGGTTCACAAGCGAAGATTAGCTGCCGTCATCGAGCGTCTTAGATCAGAAACCAGTGCAGATTGTTCAGAAATCGAATGGTACCAAAATATGGAGTTTGACTATCACTTCGACCAACCCTGTCGAAACAAACTCACACTTACGGATAGAAATGACAAATGGATGTCTACCATCAAGGAAGAACTAAAATCTACCAATTGCTTTATCGCCGTGGGGTTGAGCCATCTAATGTTTGAATGTGGTCTTATCAGGCAAATAAGGGAGTTGGGGTATACTGTGGAGCCAGTTTGTGTGAAGTGAGTTCGACACGCATTTCTCGGATCCGAAAGCGCATTCATCATGATCGATAAACCAGAACAGTCTCATTAGTAAATCTTGAGGCCGTATTCTTTCTAGCGTAAATAGTAATGGACTAAAAAACCAGTGGCTCTTACTGGCGTGCGACTTACCGAAGTGATTATATCTGACAGTTGTATATAGTAAATACTTGAAGCCATTTTGGCCTTGCCAATTGGAATCAAGTACATAACCCCTCCTCTGAAACCCATTTGCGCATTTTCTGTTTCCAAATTATATTCTTGACTACTTCTTATAGGTTCTGAATTATCAAATGTTCTCGTTTGATCTCCATACGTGCGGTCAGATAAGCGTATTTCTCCGAGCCCATGCAAAAAAAAGTGCAACCCTTTATTATTTTTTTTTAGTGGAATCGTTAAGCCAACAGGTATTATGAATGATTCTCTATTTATTCTAAGGTTTCTGCTAACAGACCCTGTTACATATGTGATTGTTCTAGAAAGCACGAATTCAGAAGATTTATATTCCAAGCCAAAATCCAGCAAGGTTTCTCTTCTGAACAATGGAATATAAAGGCTGTGCCTTATGCTGAGACTAACTCCACTAAAATCAAATTGCCTATCAGTCTCGAGCCGTGAATCGTCACCATCAATTTGAAACAGTTCATTTCCATCAACTTCCAGGATTCCCAATTCATATCCCACAGAAAAAGATAGCTTACTTGTTTTTTCCCTGTCCTTAAATACCTTTGATTCTTCGCCTTTGCCTTCATTGTATTCCCGACCAAGCTGTTTCAGAAACTCTCTTGTCGGCCACTGAAACCTGTCTATTTTATTATAGTGCGGACAATTACAACCCGCTAATAAATTTTTCAATATGGTTTTCCATGCATCAACCTGAACCTCCTTAACGACACCATTCTGATCATGAACCTGTTTATTGCCAAAAGGTAACAAGAAGATACGCTCATCTTTCAATAGGAAAAAATCCCTGTCGTCTTGAAAAAACTGAACAGTACCTTCTACAAATTTTTCAGCGAATTTATTCTTGGAAATACCAGCTTCGTAAATCCTGCCATCTACCTTAAAAGATTTAATTCCAAAAAGATCAATTTCATTAGGAGTGAATTCAGAGGTTCCACTTTCAGTTTCCAAAATGATCCCGTAATAATAACCCACATCAATTGGTTTTAAATCACCATACAGGGTATCACCGGATGTCAATACGATGAAATCCTGACTGTTAGTGACGCCACAGAAACTTACCAATAATAAGAGAAGAGTGAAAAATCGATTCGTGCTATACATACCTTAAATACACATTCTGGGTTTTCAATACCTCGGGCCAATTATCTAAGGAAGTAATGAATCCTTAACCCAACGAACTTTGTCGATTCTGATTGAATAATTGGTCCGATTTGACCAAAATAGGCGCTGGCTCCAATACTGGATTTGCCTGTTGGCTTTACATACATTAGCCCTGCTCTGAATCCAGTCATAGTTTGATTGCTAGATACGAAACTACGGTTGTAACCAAAACCATCAAATACTTGACCTGTATCAGTATTTTTAACTACTCTTTGAAAGCTATATTTTCCAGATATTCGAACTTCTAGCAGTCCATGAGCAAAGACCATCAGTCCCCTTTTTTCAGACCTTAACGGAACGATAATTCCAATTGGAATAAATAGTGAATTTCTTTTCAATTGGAATTTATCTCGAGTAATTACAGGAGAGCCTGTTCCTCCACTTTGTGTCCTATGACTCTCAAGTTTTGATTTCCTGTATTCAAATGAAATATCAAAATAGAATGGATAATATAAGTTGCTAATTAAAATGCTATTATGAATTCCAAAATCATAGTATGCATTTATTTCAGATGAATAATCAGATGGGTAATCCACTGTTGTTGCGCCGACCCCAGCTGAAAATGACAACCTTTTGAGCGTTTCATTTTTTATAGGTTCTCCCTGAATATGCTCACCTTGACAGATATTATATTCGTAAGCCAATGCACTTAAAAACTCTTTTGTAGGAATCTTCTGGTTATCAATTTTTTTATACTCTGGACCATCACAGTCACTTAATACATTTTTCAGGATTGTCTTCCATGAATCTACCTTGACCTCTTTAAGTGTTTCATTTTGATAAACCTGCTTTACACCATGAGGTAAAAGGAAAACGCGACCATCCTTTTGAAGAAAGAAATTTTTATCATCTTCATAAAAGTTAGCGGCTCCAATTGCAAAAGCTTCAACAAAAGTATTCTTAGATATCCCAGATTCATACCAATGTCCATCTTTGGAGAATCCTTGAATTGATAATAGAGAAGCCTCGTCTATTTTAAACTTGGTTGATGTTTCACCTTGTTTCAAGACAATGCCATCGTGGATTGAGAATGAAATTGGCTCAATTTGTCCCACTAGGGTATCTCCATCAGACAGCACGACATAATCTTGACTGTAAGTGATGCCACAGAAACTTACCAGCAATAAGAGAAGAGTGAAAAATCGATTCATATTATTTATTCTGTAAGCAAGCCTCATAATTTTTCACTACCTCAATCAACAATGCTCTAGTAGGTTCCCTTTGATTCAATAACAATTCATCCAACCCATCGTAGCAATCCTTAACCAAAGACTTAATAACATACTTCCACTCGGTGTTCTCGACTACCTGCCTGTTACTGTTATTGTCAACCGTTTTTGTCCCATATTCCAATTCGACTATTTGCTCGTTGTACTGAACATAATAGTCTTTTCCACTCTTAAAAAAAATGAGTGCCCCTGATGAAATTTTCTCAACAAAAACGCCCTCATCAGGATGGTTAATAAATTTTCTTCCTTCACACTCAAACTCCTTCACTTTGAATTTCTTTATTTCATTCGTCGTTAAAACAGAAGTTTTTTCACGATCAACAATCGTGATTTTTTTTATCGGTCGAGCTTCAGGAAGTTCATCAATCATTACATCGACCGATCGACCATCTTCAAATAAAAGAGTAGCGGAATAAGGCTGGCAATACGACTGCCAACAACACATTACAAAAACGCCAACAAACAAATATTTCATCTCATATATTTTCTTGTAAATAACGCCTAAAAAAAAGGAGAATAAAAGTGAAAAATCAACTCATATCGTAAGTGGACACATAAAACGGCCGATCATGCAATGTTTGATTGTCTTCAACTGACAAATCGTACGCTCTGCTAAACAGTAACCCTGGCGATGGATTGATCAGCTTATCAAGGATGCCCAGCTTTCCATGACTTTTGAGTAAAGTGTGAAGTGGTGATTGGTTGTCCACGCCAATCAACGCTTTGGTTACATCGAATCGGGCACAGAGTGTTTCTAGAAAATCAGGGAGTAAATACTCAAATCCTTGCTTCACGTAAAGGCGCTCAATTCCAATAAAGTCAATCTTGCTACCCTGAAATATCCGTTTCAGAATTGGAATCTTTGGAAGCACTTTTCTAAACAGCCACCCATCAAAACCAGGCATTTCATGAATGGTCCAGGTATTGGTTTCAAGCTTCACACCAAGGACTACCTGGCCTCCTACCTCATGTACAAAATAGTTTTCCCAATCTTCGAACTCCGTCACCAAATTGTAGTCTTTGTAGAAAGTTCGAACTAGTCCCTCCATTTCTGAAATTCTGTCTTCTGAAAGCAGGCTGACCTCCAGTTTCTCCTTTGGATAAAAGCGCGAAAAGATCAGCGTCACCAACGCTCGCGACTGCATAAATCCCAAGGATCTGACCATATTGAGCGATCGCACATTCAATGACTCCACATAGGCATAAATAATGGACGGTCCATCAATGGGTTCAACAAACATTTGCTCAGGATCATCAAACTGCTCTTTGATCATTTGATGAATCAGGCCATTGCGTTCCTTTCGGTCGGATGTCTTGCTTCCCCCTGATCTCATGGGCGCATGAATGGTGAAGTAACGCACGTACTTCCCAGTCACCTGCGTATCTCCTACATTCACTTGGTGTCCAACCAACGCTACTATCCCGATCGTTTTGTCCCCTCGCTTTAGCTCCACGAACGACGAGTATTTGAGTGTCTTGATTTTCTCTTTAGCCTTCATATGTCCATACCTCATATGCCCGGGCGTACCATAAATGGTGGCATCAGCAATGGCCATGAAATTCTGGGAGGCTACATCTCGAAGAATTAGGTCTAAGCTCGGATACTGGCTAGTCAATGAGGTCTCTAAAGACATGATGCCGCAAATTATTGATAATACACCCTACATTCAAAATGACGGTTTCTTTTTAGACTTGCATATTCATGATTCATCAAAAACAAAGAGTGATACAAGAACAAAGAGTGATACAAGCACTCAATATTCGTTCAATTCAGTTCGTGCTGTTATTTCTAATGGTAACCATGAAGCTATGGAGCCAAAACGAGCTCTTTGGTATCACTTCTGACTTTACACTAACTGGAGAAAGGGCTACAATATATAGAACCTCCGAAGACGGCCTTGTACCCGTAACGAGCTTCGGACCTATTGCGAGTGGACCGAGATTTACCAATTTGCTAGTCGCCAATGGGAAATTTTGGGGCATGACATCTGAAGGGGGAGCAAATGACAATGGTATAATTTTCACCGCCGATCTAGATGGTCAAAATATTGAAAGAATCCATGCTTTCAACGGCACAGATGGTTCCATCCCCTATCACAGTTTGATCGAACATGAAGGAAGAATTTGGGGACTCACAAGTGCAGGTGGTGATAATGGACATGGCGTAATTTTTTCGATGGATCTGAATGGTCAGGATTTTCAAGTGAACCATCATTTCAACGGAACTTCGGGTAGAGATCCTAGAGGAAGTCTTTGTGCATCTAATGGAAAACTTTGGGGATTGACAAGAAAAGGTGGACAAAATGGCTATGGAGTCATTTTCAACTACGATCCTGCCACCCAAATCTATTCGGCTGTGCATAATTTCATCAGAGATGATGGTGCCAACCCGTACCGAAATATGACTGAATTTAATGGTCGACTTTATGGAGTTGCCTATGATGGAGGTACGGATGGTTATGGCGTGATATTCTCCATTTCAAGTGAAGAATCAGACTTTCAAGTCGAACATTCCTTCGATGGACTGCTAGGATGGGGCGTTTGGGGGCAGCCTGTTCTCTATAACGACGTTTTCATTGGGGGTACACAGTGGGGTGGCACAATCGGGGCTGGAGTGATTTATACTTTTAACCCAGTCACTAAAGAATATGAGGTCATCCACAACTTCAGCGATGAATCGGGATACTCTGTAGAATGTGAACTCCTGATTCACAATGACAGAATTTGGGGGGTCACAACACCAAGTGGTAACATCAGTTCAGGAACTATTTTCTCCATAAAACCCGATGGAACGGAGTTTAGATACGTGGTGGATTTGGATGATCATGGAGCCAGCAGCACAGACGGTGGCTTGATTCTTTCTGATAATTTACTTTGGGGTTTGCTTAACATAGGTGAGTCCAGTTCAATATTTAGCATCAACCCTCAAACGGATGAATTTCTTATTCATGATGGGTTTGCGAGTATCTCAGCGGAAGGAACTTTCAGCCCTTTGGTTCTTCACAAGAATAGACTTTATGGCACAGCCACTTATGGAGGTGAAGGTAATGATGGCGTTCTTTACTCTATCCTTCGAAATGGAAAAGGCCTAAGAATAGAATACGAGTTTAACGATGACCATGGAGTCAATCCTCTAAGCGTTATACTGCATGAAGATAAACTGTTGGGAATAACACAAACAGGTGGCCAATTCAGGAAAGGAGCCATCTTCTCTTACGATCTATTTACAGGAGACTACAACATTGTTTACAGTTTCGAAGATCGAGACCGACCTAATGGAGAGTTGCTCGTTCATGATGGAAAAATTTATGGCACCAACAATGGAAATGCATCTTCATTGTATTCGGTAAATCTTGACGGTACTGATTTTGATCGAATTAGTTCTATGATAGATCCAACTGGCTATTTAATATTCTATAAGGGCAATGTGTGGGGAAACGATATTACAAACAGTGGGGGAAGAACATTCAGATACTCTCCTGAAACGGATCAGTTAGTATACACTAGAACATTTCATGAATCTGAACTGTATGGAAGTAAACCGGCTGGAAGACTGATGGTTCATGATGATCGAATTTGGGGTGTTACCAGGGTTGGAGGAACCTACAACGGAGGAGTTATCTACTCCAGAGATTATGACCCTAATACATACGAGGTGATTCATGAATTTGACCTAACCAATGGCAAAGACCCTAGTAGTGGTTTGATTTTCTATAATGGAAAGTTTTGGGGTAACACCAGATTAGGTGGAATCGATGACAAAGGGGTAGTTTTTTCACTGGATACAGACGGTACGGGTTTTCAAAAAGAGCATGATCTAACCGGTGATTTCAAGAGTCCGTGGCAGTACATGATTTCATCACCAGTAAAGTTGAATCATTACCTAACCTTGGAGGATGTGGATCCTGTGACCTATGGAGATGACCCATTTCAAATCAATGCCATAACAGAATCAGACTACACTATTGACATAAGTAGCGAGGCTGTAGGAGTGATTTCAATTGATGAGAATACAGCCACCATAGTGGGTGCTGGAAACGCTACCATTTCAGCCGAAATTTTAGAAGACGATGATTATCTAGGAGAAAGGTCAGAGATTGAAATCACAGTAAACAAACTCCAGCAAGAAATCCAAATTCAGGTGATACCCAAAATGTCGTGGTTAGATGATGGTTTTGAAATTTTGGCAGAATCAAACACTAGCAATGAAATCATAATTTCAAGTTCAAATGAAAGTATTGTATCGATTCAGGACGGAAATTATGGGA
>CAYORY010000058.1:0-11374 GCA_964406435.1 uncultured Roseivirgaceae bacterium
CTATCAAAGAAGAATACAAAAGTGAAATGGCGAAATTCTACAAAGAGATCAAGCTGCGATGCGGTATGCTAAAGGTTGATTTTGTGGAAGTAAACACGGCGGACCCTTTTGAAAAAGTACTTGGGTCTTTTTTGATTAAGCGAAAGAAAATGAGATGAATAAATTGACGATGGAGAGATCGTTGATTTTCTCGATTCTTCACTCATCGAATTCTCTCCAAATTAACTAATCTTCAAATCGGTGAATCGATAAATCTTAAAGATGCATCCACTCCTTCTTGGCGGTGAGTTCTTCAACGGTCTCTTCGTAATCAGGATCAGGCACGCAGCAGTCCACTGGGCAGACAGCAGCACACTGTGGCTCCTCGTGGAAACCTGTACACTCAGTGCACTTTCCAGGAACGATGTAATAAAACTCATCCGAAACAGGCTCTTGGTTCTCTTTGGCGTCTACGGTAGATCCATCCTCCATTTCCACTTCAGTAAGGTCCGTACCGTCGGACCATTTCCACTCTACCCCTCCCTCATAGATCGCAGTATTCGGGCACTCCGGTTCGCAAGCTCCGCAGTTAATACATTCATCCGTGATTATTATCGCCATTATCCCGTCCTTTAATTGAGTCGCAAAGCTATTAACCAATAAGTTTGCAGCAAAAGTTTCCGCCAAAACAAAAAATGAACCTAGCCGACAGATTAAGCTCTTTTTCTAAACTTGGAGATAAAATCAGGAGCCTTTCGGATGCTGACATCCAAGGCCTTGCCTCCCCCGCCAAAGTTCAAAATGCTTGGTTTGATACTCGTAGTGTAGCTCAGGCATTCTCGGGTGTTGCTTCAATGTTGGAAAAAGAGAAACTTGAAAAGTGGACGAATGATTACGACCTGAATCCTGAAGTACCGAAGATTGTAGGCATTATTATGGCCGGCAATATTCCTTTGGTTGGCTTTCATGACTTAATGAGCGTGCTGCTCTCCGGACATTTGGCAGCCATCAAAATGAGCTCACAGGATTCATTTCTGATCACCAGAGTGATCGAATGGATAGTAGAATTAGAGCCAAGATTTAAGCGGAATGTGGACATACGACAAAGGTTGGAAGAGGTGGATGCTGTGATTTGCACCGGAAGCGACAACACGGCCAGGTACTTCGAATACTACTTTGGGAAATACCCAAATGTGATCAGGAAAAACCGAACCTCTGTTGCCATTCTCGACGGAACAGAGTCAAATGATGAGCTGGCTGAATTGGCCAACGATATTTTCAGCTACTACGGACTTGGCTGCCGAAATGTATCAAAGATTTTTACCCCAAAAGGATACGATCTTACAAAGCTCTTCCCACATTTTGAAGGACACAAAGACATCATTCACCACAACAAGTACTGCAACAACTACGAATACCACAAGGCCATTTTCTTAGTCAACCGCGACGCTCACCTGGACACTGGATTCTTACTCATTCGATCGGTGGATGATTTGGTCTCGCCGATCAGCGTACTTTACCACCAGGAATATGAAAGTCGAGCAAGTCTGAATGAATGGATTGAAACACAAAAAGAGAAAATTCAATGCATTGTCAGCAAGCAAGATATACCCTTTGGTCAAGCGCAATCTCCTGAACCGTGGGATTACGCTGATGGAGTAGACACCTTGCAATTTTTAGCCAATCTCAAAGAACCAAAATGAACAAAATATACCAAGCTCCAATAATTGTTGGCTGCATGAAACTAGGCCAATGGGGTGCCAAATTTTCTACCGATGAATTGGAGAGATTCATTGATCAGTGCCTTGATATGGGTCTGAACGAATTTGATCATGCCGACATTTATGGCGCCCACACCACAGAAGCTGAGTTTGGAGAAGTATTGAAACGCAGGCCGGACTTAAAGTCCAAAGTCAAAGTCACAACAAAATGTGGAATCGCTTATCCAAGTGATTTGAGAGATCACACGATTAAACATTATATCTCGACTTCTTCATACATCGAAAAGTCCATCGACCGAGCTCTCAACAATCTTCAACTTGAACAAATCGATGTATTTCTAGTTCACCGCCCAGACTACCTTATGGATCCGTCCGACATTGCTAAGGCCGTTGACAAGGCAAAGTCATCCGGAAAGATTAAACATTTCGGAGTTTCCAACTTCCAGCCAGATCAGTTTGAGTTGCTCAACAAGCATACACCTCTGGCTACCAACCAAATAGAAGTCTCGGTAAACCATCTACAGCCCTTTACAGATGGTACGCTCACTCAGCTACAAAAACTTGAAGTGCAACCAAGTGCATGGTCGCCTCTTGCAGGTGGGGCGATCTTTGGAAGTCAGGACGAGCAGTCAACCCGAATCAGAGAAACCGCCACCCTACTCGCCGAACAAAAGAATTGCAAGATTGATCAGATCCTTCTGGCTTTCGTGCAGAAACATCCGTCCGGAATAGTCCCAGTGGTAGGTACGTCTAAAATTGAACGAATAAGGGATGCAATGGAAGCAAGCAACGTTCAGCTTACGCATGAAGAATGGTACAAGCTATTGACGGCTAGTATTGGCGAAAAGGTGGCGTAAGAAATAATAACCGTCACTTCCTCCAACCCTTCTTTCTTCTATCTTTGTTTACCAAGAAAAATTCTTACATGAATACCTACAGCGACTACATCCAGGAGATTGAAGAGCGAAAAAGTCAAGGACTTCATCCTAAGCCTATAGACGGTGCTGAACTACTCTCCGAGATCATTGAGCAAATCAAAGCCGATGATCACCCCTCTAGAGAGGACTCACTCAAATTCTTCATCTACAACACCCTGCCGGGCACCACTCCGGCAGCCGGAATGAAGGCGAAGTTTTTGAAAGACATCATAGTGGGGAAGGCAGTAGTAAAAGAAATCACCCCTGCATTCGCTTTTGAGTTGCTGTCTCACATGAAAGGCGGCCCTTCCATAGAGGTACTTCTCGATCTTGCCTTAGGAGAAGACATTGCCATCGCAAAAGAAGCCGCCAAGGTGCTCAGAACACAGGTTTTCTTGTACGATGCAGACCATGATCGGCTAAGAAACGCCTTTCAAAACGGCAACACTGTCGCAACGGAACTGCTGGAAAGCTATGCCAAGGCAGAATTTTTCACGGAGCTTCCCGACGTGGAAGAAGAAATCCAACTAGTGACCTTCATAGCAGGTGAAGGAGATATTTCCACGGATTTGCTTTCGCCGGGCGCAGATGCACACTCAAGGTCCGATCGTGAGCTTCATGGCCAATGCATTTTTGAGCACAACAAAGACATGCAGAAGGCGCTGACCGAATTAAAGGCGCAGCATCCTGACAAGCGCGTAATGCTCATCGCGGAAAAAGGCACTATGGGGGTAGGTTCCTCAAGAATGTCAGGGGTGAACAACGTAGCACTTTGGACGGGCATTTCTTCCAGTCCTTATGTGCCGTTCGTCAACATTGCCCCCATCGTTGGAGGAACAAACGGCATTTCTCCAATCTTCCTCACCACAGTAGATGTCACAGGCGGTATTGGTATTGACCTCAAAAACTGGGAAAAGAAAGTCGATGAAAACGGACAACCTGTTCGGAATGAGAATGGAGAAATTGTGCTGGAGGAAACCTATTCCGTAGCTACGGGGACAGTCTTAACCATCAATACCAAAACGAAGAAGCTTTACATTGGAGACAAGGAGTTGATCGATCTGTCCATGTCATTCACTCCTCAAAAGCTGGAATTCATCAAAGCGGGCGGTTCATACGCCGTGGTGTTTGGTAAAAAATTACAAACATTCGCAGCTAGGACGCTCGGCATTCAGGCTCCTGTGGTCTTTGCCCCTTCCAGGGAAATTTCTATAGAAGGTCAGGGTCTCACAGCAGTAGAGAAAATTTTCAACAAAAACGCCGTTGGTACTACTCCAGGCAAAATTCTGCATGCAGGATCAGACGTCCGTGTCGAGGTGAATATCGTGGGGTCTCAAGACACCACAGGTCTGATGACCGCCCAGGAATTGGAGTCAATGGCCGCCACAGTCATCTCTCCGATCGTGGATGGTGCCTACCAATCTGGCTGTCACACCGCCTCCGTTTGGGACTCGAAAGCGCAGGCAAACATTCCCAAGCTGATGCAATTCATGAATGAATTCGGCTTGATAACTGGCCGTGATCCAAAGGGAAAATACCACGCCATGACGGATGTGATTCACAAAGTGCTCAACGACATTACGATTGACGATTGGGCTATCATCATCGGTGGGGATTCTCACACTAGAATGTCCAAAGGGGTGGCCTTTGGCGCTGACTCAGGGACAGTTGCCCTTGCCTTGGCGACAGGCGAGGCGTCCATGCCAATACCGGAATCTGTCAAAGTAACCTTCAAAGGCACCATGGAAGACTACATGGATTTCAGAGATATTGTCCATGCTACACAACAGCAAATGCTGAAGCAATTTGGTGGAGAGAACGTTTTTCAAGGCAGAATCATTGAGGTTCACCTTGGCACGCTCACTGCCGATCAGGCATTCACATTTACTGACTGGACAGCAGAGATGAAAGCCAAGGCATCTATCTGTATTTCTGAAGATGAGACCTTGATCGAGTCGCTGGAGATAGCCAAAGGCAGAATCCAGATCATGATTGACAAGGGCATGGACAATAAGAAACAAGTGCTTCAAGGCTTGATTGACAGAGCCAACAAGCGAATTAATGAAATTAAATCCGGGGAGAAACCAGCGCTTACGCCAGATGCAAACGCCAAGTATTACGCCGAGGTAGAAATTGATTTGGATGTGGTTTCAGAGCCAATGATCGCAGACCCAGACGTAAATAATGAGGATGTTTCCAAGCGATACACGCATGACACCATCCGACCTTTGTCTTTCTATGGCGGCACTAAAAAAGTGGATTTGGGATTCGTGGGTTCGTGCATGGTGCACAAAGGCGACATGAAAATTCTCGCTCAGATGCTCAAGAACATCGAAGGAGCAAATGGAAAAGTAGAATTCAAGGCACCACTTGTGGTGGCCCCTCCTACTTACAACATCGTGGATGAACTGAAAGCAGAGGGTGACTGGGAAGTGTTGCAGAAATACTCTGGGTTCGAATTTGACGACAATGCGCCGAAAGGAGCTGCTCGTACCAAATACGAAAACATGTTGTACTTGGAGCGTCCTGGTTGCAACCTATGCATGGGTAACCAAGAAAAGGCCGCACCTGGTGATACGGTGATGGCCACTTCCACTCGTCTTTTCCAAGGAAGAGTCGTGAAAGATTCCACTGAGAAAAAAGGAGAGTCTTTACTGTCTTCGACACCTGTCGTTGTTCTTTCTACGGCCCTTGGTCGAACGCCTACCATGGACGAATACAAAGCCGCAGTGAAAGGAATCAACCTTACAAAGTTTGCTCCTTCTCGCAAGTTGCTGGTGAAATAAGCATTAGAATAAATCGATCGTATCAAAAGCCTGAGTCTAAGACTTGGGCTTTTTTCTTATCAGGTGCTAGTCTACTCATTCCTCATTCCTCATTCCTCACTCAGAACCATTACCCCCTAATTGCTGTTTCCTTATAGAATCTTTAATTTTAAAGATCATCAAATTTTAACCAACACTATATGCCGCAGGATTTTTTAGGAATCGAAAGACAACTCACTTCAAAACTTGGAACTCACAATTATTTCAGCCTTTCTGAATTAGCAAAGAAGGAAGACGTAGTAAACAAACTACCCTATTCCATTCGGATATTATTGGAAAATGCAATCCGAAACTATGATGATTTTGCTGTGACCAGAGAACACGTTCAATCGATTCTTAATTGGAAAGAAACAGCTGGGGACAAAGACATACCCTATTCTCCTGCACGGGTGTTGATGCAAGATTTCACCGGTGTGCCTGCCGTGGTGGACATTGCCTCTATTCGCTCTGAAGTAGCGAGAAAAGGCAAAGACATTGGCAAAACCAACCCACTGGTTCCGGCGGATATGGTTATAGACCACTCCGTAGTGGTAGATCATTTTGGTCATGCAGACTCCTTTCAAAAGAACGTGGATCTAGAGTATGAACGAAATGCAGAAAGGTATAAGCTGCTCAAATGGGGACAACAAGCATTCACCAATTTCAGCGTAGTACCCCCAGGAATGGGAATCTGCCACCAAGTGAACCTTGAGTACTTGGCCAAAGGGGTTATTGAAAGAGATGGATACCTGTTCCCAGATACACTAGTAGGAACTGATTCGCATACGCCCATGGTCAACGGAATTGGCGTGCTTGGATGGGGTGTTGGAGGAATCGAGGCGGAAGCTGCCATGCTCGGCCAACCTATTTACATGATTCTCCCGCAGGTTATCGGATTGAAGATCACTGGTAAAATGGTGGAAGGCACCACCTCTACAGACCTTGTTCTGACGATAACTCGACTCTTAAGAGATTATGGTGTGGTTGGTAAAATTGTCGAAGTATTTGGGCCTGGTTTGGCCAACCTTGCAGTCACGGACAGAGCGACTATCTCGAACATGTCGCCCGAATTTGGTTGTACAGATACACACTGGCCAATAGACGATCAGACGCTGGACTACATGCGCAAGACCAGCCGCACTGAAGATCACATTGATATGGTAGAGGCCTACGCAAAAGCCAACATGCTTTGGAGAGACGACTCAGCCAAGATTGAATACACAGATGTGATCGAGTTGGATTTGGGAACTGTCGAACCTACCATCTCAGGCCCTAAACGTCCTCAAGACAAGATTTTATTAAGAAACGCCAAAACTCAAATGGGCAAATTGCTCGATGAGTACGGTGCGAAACGGCAAAGCATAAAAGTGTCAACCAAGGATTACGGAGACTTCACACTCGATGAATCCGCCGTGGTGATCGCCGCGATCACCTCTTGTACCAACACCTCTAACCCAAGCGTAATGATTGGGGCGGGCTTGGTGGCCAAGAAAGCCAATGAATTGGGATTGAGCATCAAACCGTGGGTAAAAACATCCTTAGCGCCGGGCTCGAGAGTGGTAACGGAGTACCTGGATAAATCGAATCTTACCAAAGAGCTGGAAGCTCTTAGTTTCTACAACGTAGGATACGGTTGTACAACCTGTATCGGAAACTCTGGAGATATGATTCCTGAAGTGCAGAAAGCAGTCATCGATAATAACATGGTGGTGTGCTCGGCGCTTTCCGGAAACAGAAACTTTGAGGCACGGATTCACCCGAACATCAAAATGAACTTCCTGGCTTCTCCGATGCTCGTCGTGGCTTATGCGATAGCAGGAACCATGGATTTTGACATGAACAATGATCCGTTGGGTACAGACAAAGATGGCAACCCAGTTTACTTAAAAGACATCTGGCCTAATTCTTCTGAAATTCAAGAAGTAATGACGAAAGTCTTGCGGCCAGAAGATTACAAAGCGAATTACGAGACGATCTTTGATGGTGACGATGCGTGGAGAAACCTGGAAGCGCCAACAGGAAAAACGTATGAGTGGGACAGCAAGTCCACATACATTCAAGAAGCTCCTTTCTTTAAGGATATTTCAGAGGATGTCCCCAACCCTGAGAACATAAGGGGTGCAAAAGTGCTCTTACAACTTGGCGACATGGTAACGACCGATCACATCTCCCCAGCCGGCAAATTCCTTCCTGAACATCCCGCTGGGAAGTACTTGGTGGAGAATGGCGTGGAAAAGAAAGACTTCAACTCGTACGGTTCTCGAAGAGGAAATCACGAAGTGATGATGCGAGGAACTTTCGCTAATGTGCGGATCAAAAACAAGCTCGCAACCAGAGAGGGCGGTTGGACGACCTATCATCCTACAGGTGAGGAAATGACGGTATTCGATGCGTCAATGAAATACCAGGATGCAGGCACACCTCTTGTGGTCATCGGAGGCAAAGAGTATGGTTCCGGATCATCGCGTGACTGGGCAGCCAAGGGGACTACCCTATTGGGTGTGAAAGCCGTAATTGTAGAAAGCTATGAGCGAATCCATAGATCTAACCTGGTTGGAATGGGCGTACTTCCGCTTCAGTTTCTAGAAGGGGAAAACCAAGACACCCTTGGGCTGACCGGCGATGAAGCTTACGACATCTCAGGAATTGACAATGATTTGACTGCTGGTAAAATCGTGGACGTGACGGCAACTAAGCCTGATGGCTCAGCCATTAATTTCCAGGCAAAACTGAGACTAGACTCTGGCGTGGATGTGGAGTACTACAAGCATGGCGGAATTCTGAATTATGTATTGAGGAGTTTCTTGAAGTAAACCATACCCGAGCTTTTGCTATGGGGAAGAAGTGAGAGATCAAAACAAAAAAAGAGCCTCCGATAACGCCGGAGGCTCTTTTTGGTTGCCCTAATGACTACCTCTTTTTGAGATATCCATTTGGATTGTATGTCTTGTTGTAGCCGAAAAAATCGCAGTAAAATTCATCTACTTCGAATACCATAGGATTTCTGTCAAAAAAGTCACTTATTGCTCTATTAGGTCCCCCATTATACTTTTCTGACAAGCCCAATTCGTCCAAGTTTCCATCTTCCATTACCAGGTATTCACCTGCTTCTAAATTTTTTCCAAAGTAGTCCAGCACATGTGTACATACTTCATACGTGTGAGCGGAATCCTCTATGATGATCCATGGCCTTGGCAAATTCTTCATGCTACTTAAGCCAAATATCTTGGACAGATCTGATGCATCTCCTGTCACAAATTCCACACTAGGGATTTCTATTTCTGGCGGTGGATTAATGTCAATAGAAATGATTTTTGCGTCCAGCGAATAGTTCTTGCTTAGGTCAGAAAAGAAGAGTGCGCTACCACCGTGCTTTGACCCAATTTCTATGATTGTCTTAGGTTTGGTCACCCAAAAAAGATGATGGTAGATCGATAGGTCAAATGGACTTTTGAGGCATGGTACTCCCTTGTATTGACTCCTGAAGAGTATGCCCCTTTGGATGCCTTTTAATAATTCGGGATCTAACCCTGTATCGAAACTTCGCATTGTTATTTTTTTTTGATCCACCAGGCGCCTGTCCAATCGATTCGGTTCAATTCAGGGAAGGAAATTTTCCTCTCTGATAGGAAGTCCTCAAGAGCTTGTCTACATGGCTCTAGTGCATAATCGTCTATGATAATCACCCCACCCAAAACCACTTGATCATATAGGTTCTCTAGTATATTCATTGTGGATTCGTACAAATCACCATCCAACCTAAGTAAGGAAATTGCTCCACCCGTCTCTAGAGTGGGAAGAGAGTCCTTAAACCAACCCTTTATGAAATGGACATTTGACGAGAGTAAATTGTATTTTTTGAAATTCTCCAAAACCACCTCCATGGATATTGCCAATTCGGGAAACTTATCCTTGTGCAAATCAAGATTTTCATCTTGGGATAAGCTGGGTTTTGGCAGTCCATCGAATGAATCACAAACAAAAACATCTTTTTGTAAACCATAGATTTCATTGTAGCCAGCTGCCATAATGGAAGCCCCTCCCCTCCAAATGCCACATTCTACAATGCAACCCTCGATCTCATTTATTCTCACATAGTCCAGCATGGCGATAATGTTTCTAATGCGCTTTTCGCCAGCCATACTGTGGGCATACGTCACATTTCTAATGGAACGGTCATAGAATTTGCCTTCCAATTTAGTTCTCTGAAATTCCTTAAACTCATCAGCAACCATTCCGGATATATCGTGCATTTGCACTGAATTGTACTCCCGCTTACCATCAAGACATTGCCGAAGATATAGGAGTCTAAATTCATTGTCATCATAGATGTTACCCACCACATTCGATTTCAGCAATTCCAGATAGGCTCTCTTGGGCTTCCCTACCGTCAGATGATCAAGGTAAGATGGTAAAGTGTCACAAGAGTGTGGCTCTAGGGCACTTGCCAATTCATCGCGTGTTGAAATATCATACTTTCCATTTTGAATATCGGCTAATATTTTTTCGTAATTGTTGACCAAAATGGTACAAGTGGGATTAAGGTTCGCGATGCTAGCCAGCCCTTTCATTTGGACATCAAAGGCAGTAATCTCCAAATCTGGTCGATACTCTTTCAGAATCAAAATCAGTTTATACACATCGCCAGTCCATTCGTTTCGTGTCCTTACTCTTTCCGTCCATCTGATATCATCAGGTAAAATATCATCCACTAGAACCACACTGCAAGCAGAAGCATTTTTCTCAAGATTGATAAAGTCCCTGAGGGCATATTCAGCCAAATGCATCCCATCAATAAATGCCAGATCAAAGCTTCGACCGAGAATTTCTTGGAGGTTATTCTCTTCAAAAAATTGATCACTACTCGTTTCAAAAAGCGTGACCAAATCAGGTAGATCCACCTTCAATTCAATATCCGGATCAATCCCAATACTCCTGCATTGTGACAAAATCATGCTATGACCATTGCGAACGCCTATCTCAACATATGCAAGGGGATTGATTGCATGATGAAACATGTCAAGAGCATTTAAATAATTCATATGATGATGCAGACGATAAAACTGATAGCCAAAAAACAAACTTACTCCAAACAAAAAAACCGGCACTAGGCCGGTTTTCGTTTTCTGATTTATAGAGTCTTACTCAGCCTTAGCCGATAGAGAAATGCCAATTGTGATGTCATCAGAAAGGATCATGTCCTTCATGTAATGCACCCAGGCCACCTCATATTTTTGTCTATCAAATACCAAGTCAGCTTTTGCAGTCAAGCCATTATCAGTTACCTCCAGAGAGGTGATGGTAGC
Organism: uncultured Roseivirgaceae bacterium; assembly: GCA_964406435.1. Taxonomy (GTDB): domain Bacteria; phylum Bacteroidota; class Bacteroidia; order Cytophagales; family Cyclobacteriaceae; genus JAAEPI01. The sequence continues at coordinate 10,728 of CAYORY010000058.1, forward strand.
CTCCTCTTCGTTGGTATTACCCCGGATGGTCAAATCACCAACAAGCTTATTGCCAGTATGAGATTTGATCACGAACGTAGCAGTTGGATATTCTTCAACTAAGAAGAAATCGCCTGTTGTCAAATGATCCACCAGGTCTTGTGGGGTTTTGCCACTGGCCGTGTAAGCAGCGGTATCTACTGGCTGGATAGAGGTCATGTCGATAACCACTTTGCCACCTGTGATCGTATTTCCCTTGGCGGTAACTGAAGCCTCCGCTATGTTGATCACTCCATTGTGACCGTATACGCCAGCCACTTCGCCCTTCCAGGATACTTCCGAAGCACTTGTATTCACCGCATAAGTAATTTCAGCACCTTCTGCTGAGGCAACCTCAGCTCCATTTTCAGAAGAGGTCTTTGCTCCTCCTCCACAAGAGGTAAGTACGGCCATTGCACTGATGACCATGATTGAACTAAGAACAGATTTCATAAGATTTTGCATTTTAAGTTTTGGCAAAGGTAGTTCTAATTTTGATTTATATGTAGCTACATACAAATATCATTTTATAAAAATTCGATTAATCATAGAAAATAACCCTTACCTTACCTGAGTCCCTTCATGCGGTGAGTGTGGGAATCCTATTTTCAGGTCAGATCACCCTAAAC
>CAYORY010000059.1:0-11237 GCA_964406435.1 uncultured Roseivirgaceae bacterium
TGTCAGCATATTGGATGCGCATGACCTTCTGACGGTAAGCGATTTGAGCCATTCGAAGACTGTCCTTAATGGCCGTGGAATCGAACTCAATTTCATAGCTCGCCAGCAGCGAATCCAGATTGACGACTGTGGTGGTATCTGACGAAAAGACCTCATCCAAATTGACAAAATTCATCCTCCACCCTCGTGTAATTGGCAAGCCCTCTTTCGGCCAAACAGCAGCCGTGCCAAGGGCAAGTGCAAACACTAACAACAAAAAAAGGAGGATATGATATGGGCGCATTATTGCGTCTTGATTTTCAGCTTCTGCCCAATACTCAGGTCTTCACCTATGTCATTCCAAGCCATGATTTGCTCAGGTTTCACCCCCTCAAATCTCTTGCAAATGGCCCATAGTGTATCGCCAGGCTGCACTTCATAAATGGTGAAACTGGCTTTTTCTGCCTCCGCCAAAACCACCTCAGGCGTGGGCTTGGGGGGTGGGATAATTGCCGAGGGCAGCTTCTTACTCTTAGGGATATAAATGGTGAGTTTTTGATTGATATCGATCCTGTCAGATTTCAAATCGTTCCATTTTTTGATGTTGGAGACACGAACCCCATGATGGGATGCAATTCTACCAAGCACATCTCCGGATTTCACTCTGTAGCTAACCACTTGATGTGTGGTCGGACTTGGAATGTCGTTCTTGATTGCACTGAGGATGCTATCGAGTTTCTTCTCTCTCTGCTTCTCCAGATGTCGTGTCATGCCGGCAAGTTTCCTTTCATCTATAAGACCGGGCAACCATACTGTGTTGTTTTTAGGAATGATAGTGCCAATGAGCGTAGGATTCATCTTTCTAAATTTTTCCTCGGGAATCTCGTACTCCTTAGTCAATAGGGAGATGCTTACCTCAGACTCTATTCTTTGTTGGTTCCAATGCGAGGTTGCCAACAATGTTTCTTTGGTTTCCATGCCCTGGGCCAAAATCCGAATCGCTGTAAGATCGGCCTCTGTTCTTTGGATATCTGTCGGATAAGTTCTTTTTATTCCTGCTGCACCCAACACAAACATCGCCTCTGCTTGCCCTCCATGTCTTGATTTCAAATCCTTGAAAAGCTTGGCGGCTGCCTGTGTGCTTTTCAGAATATCCCTTCGCTCATCTATGTTTTCATTGACAATGAGGCCATATCTGCGAGCGTCTGGGAATGTGAGCATCCAAATGCCCGCACGATCATTTTGACCAGTCGCGGATGGATTGAATCCTGAGAGGTAAACGGCAAGATGGCGCTGCTTAAATAAAAATTGACGTTCGTCTCTTTCCAACTCAGCCACCCAGTACCTCGAAAGGAACAGGGCTTTTTCCAGCTGTGCTATTTGGTCACTCGTCACATTGGATGTTTCGGCCACTCCTCTCCATATTTCACTCATGGACTCGGCTTCAGAGTTCTGGATGAATTCTACGCGATCATTCCAAAAGGAGACGGACGCCTGTAAGTTTTCGGGGAAATTGTATTGGGAGTAAGCTGCCTGTGAACCTGCGATGAGCAGGATCAAAAAGTACATTTTTCTAGCCTTTGCACACATCGATGACAAAATTAACGCATTCCAGAGGTCAAAAGCCATACCGAGCTAAAAAAGCGGTTACGCTATCCTACAGGCTTTTGGATATTCTCTCAACGTTGGCATAATGACTTTATGAGATGCCGGAATAAATCCGGCAATAAAAAAAGGGCAACCCCCTAGAGAGTCGCCCCATCGCAATAGCCGGTTGGCCAATGCTGCCTTAGTTTACCTTGGATATTCGGATCACTTTGCGTGACCCATCAGCTAGTTCTACATGAAGAAGGTACATGCCGGCTTTAAAAGTGGACATATCCACCACATTTTGATTTGAAACATTCAATAGCTCTCTGCCATCTAAATTCAATAACCGCATGGTGAACCTCTGATTTACACCTTCTATTGAAATGAGATTTCTAGTTGGGTTTGGATAGATACTCAACCCTTGCAAATCATCCGCGCCGAGCGTAATCTCTTCGATGCTTACGGTCACTGTCCATTCCTGACTCGTTACTTCATCCTCTGCCGTGACCGTATAGGTAACTGGATCAGTGAAATCCTGTGCCGCTCCATTATTTGGTGACACACCTGCTCCAGTAGATAACCCAATCGTAGGAATAAGACTGGTAACATCCGTTCCGCTTGCCACTTCAATGCCCACCGTATGATTCACATCGTCTATTGTCGCTGGACCTGTTTGTTCTTCGAATGAAAAAGTGACAATGTCCGTAGCATCGCTTGGATCTGCCAAGGTTACTGTAACTGTCCATATCTCCTGAGTAACACCATTCTCAGCTATAACAGTATATTCGACAGGATTAGAAAAATCGCTTGGAGATCCACTTTCAGGAGAAACGGTTGCCCCAGAGGAGAGAGCTATGACTGGCGATAGATTGATTAATCCAGTAAAATAAGATACCTCCAATGTGATGGTATGATTCATTCCATCTATAGCCGCATTGCCTGTTTCGCCAGAAATGGCAAAAGACAAAATCTCAGTTTCATAGTTACCACAGCCGGTACTGAAAGTTACCCCTTCGTCAATGTCGCTAAAATTCGCCTCCGCATAGGCTACATCGTCTACTGTGATGCAGACCAAGTTCGGGTTGTTATACACCTCCATGCCTTCCATATTCGAATTGTTCCCGTTAGCAAGATTTAGCCAATAAAGATCATTATCAACCGCATAGAGATAGACCAAATTAGAATTATTACTAAAATCTAAAGAGGTAATGGCATTTTCATAGATATCGACCGAATACAGGGCAGTATTTGTTGAGAAATCGACGGAAGTCAAATCATTATCGTATAAATAAATATCAGTTAATAAGGTCAAACCAGACAAGTCAACAGACATCAATTGGTTAGTATTGACATAGACTTCCGTCAAGTTAGTATTAGCAGTAAGATTCAAATCAGTAAGTGCGTTCTCATCTGCGCTGAGATATTCAAGGTCAGGATTTCCAGAAAGATCCAGTGTGCCCAACGTTCCACTTGAGAGTATCAACGTTTGCAAGGCCGTCAAATTGGAAACGTCAATGGAAGTCAGTTGATGCCCACCTAAATACAGTTCAGTTAAAGCAGTATTGTTTCCGAAAGTGATTGAGGCAACACCATTGCCACTAGCAAATAGCGTGACCAAATCAACATTGGAGGATAAGTCTAGTGAATTAAGGCCTCCGCTCAATTGTGTAATGTCCAGAAAAGTCAATGCCGTGTTGGTACTAACATCAATTGCGGATAATTCTGTGAGACGCAAATTCAGTTCTTCTAAAAGTGTATTGCTACTAAGATCTATAGCAGCAATTGCCGTATTATCTAGTTTGATTGACGTAAGTTTCGTGTTGTTGGTCAGATCTATCGTAGTAAATTGGTTATTGCTAGCATCTAAATCAGTTAATTTCGGATTAGAGGTCACTGTTAAGTTTGTTAATCCGCTTCCGCTGCACTCAAGTGATTCTAGATCAGGATTGCTAGACAGATCCAATGTTCCGCCCAATGTGGTAAATGAGACATTGAGTGTAGTCAAATCTGAAAATACACTCACGTCTAAATTGCTTAGCGATTGGTTACTGCTAATATCAAGTCCAGTGATATTTACAAAATTCTCGAGACCCGTCGCGTCATTTATGCCTTTAGAGGAAAGTATAAGAGTACCCGTGAAGGCTTCCTTTTCGGCTAATTGCAGAAGGTTATCATCATTGGTATCAATTACTGGAACGTGATTCAACAACGCATTTCTCAAATTAGCATCCGGAATGGCTGGTGGACAATCCAATGAAAAGATCGTGTTCGTTCCTTTTACGTAATTGGCATTTCCATTGGCATAATCCACATCGCTTACCTGTACACAGCTTAGATTGGCATTATTCGTCACATTCAACTTCCAAATTCCTGGATTGTTGGTCAGGTCCAAAGTGTAAAGTGAACATGAGCTTAAATACACTTCATCCAAATCTACATTAGCGCTGAGGTCTATTGAACCAAAGGCATTTTGCCCTGCAGACAATATGGCTAACCTCTTATTGTTGGAGAGATCCAGACTGGTAATTCTGCTATTGGAGCAAGTCAGTTCGGTTAATTTGGTACTGTTGGATATATCCAAAACTCCAGCTCTTGTTGAAGAAACCGATAGCTTAAGTAAGTTCGGCAGATTAGTAATGTGCAATTCTGCCAATAGAGAATTGTTGGGAATGTAGAATTCAGTCAATTGAGTGTTTTGACTTAGGTCTGCTGAAGTTACTCCATCATTCGAAAGCCATAACCCTGTTATGTTTTGAAAAGCCTCTAGACCAATGACATCTGTAATGGATGTATTATTGGAAGCATTCAATAAACCAGTAAAGGCCTTCGCTTCACTTAGTTGAATTTGTCCATTGTCATCTGTATCAATGTCTGGTACGTGAGTAGTCAATTTCGTTTTAAAAGCAGCATTCGGAATATTCACAATACAGTCTATACTGAAACCCGTGCCATTCGGAATGTTGGTCCAGTTGCTATTAGAATAGGACGAATTATCGACATTGATACACGTCAAATCGGCATTGCCTGTCACGTTGAAGGTGGTGAAATTGGTGTTATTTCCATTCGCCACATCCAACACACGCAACTCACAATTGGTACAGCTAAATGAGTTAATGGCAGGGTTCTGCGAAATGTCTGCAGCAATCAGCGGATTGGAATTCAGGTTGATTCCAGTAACACCGGTGAAATATTCGATCCCACGGATGCTGGTAATTCCCAGTCCTGCCAAATCCAAATTGCCACTAAAAGCCGCTGCTTCCACTTCTCCAATTTTACCGTTTCCGTCCGAATCGATGGACCCAGAATGAGCTAACAGACCCGCTAGAAATGCCGCATCAGGAATTTGAATCGTGGGATTATTGCAATCTTCCTGAAAGGTGGTTCCCTCAGGTATATTGAGAAAATTGGTGGTAGCATAATCGATATCATCTACGCTGATACAGCTTAGATCAGGGTTGCCAAGCAGATTGAAAAAGGTGATTGCTTCATTATTACCATTTGTAATGTTTAATGAGGTCAATTGATTATTTGTTACAGAGAGTCCCGTCAGATTTGGACACTCACTAAAATCCAGTGAGCTAATCTGACAATCCCCCGCACCAAAAGATTGAAGGTTAGTGTTTCCCGAAAGTGTCACCTCTGATAATGCGGAATTATTGTTAAAGGTTAAGGATTCGAGCGCAGCTAGTCCGGTCAGGTCAAAACTGGTGAAGGCCCCTTGAGCGAATAATGTTTTAAGGCTTGTCTGATTACTTAGGTCAATGGAGGTCATATTGGGCATTGCCGTCAATAAAAGTGTTTCTATCATGGAATTGGAAGACAAATTCAAAGACGACATAGGGTTAGTGCCAATACTCAAATACTTCAAGTTTGGATTATTACTAAGGTCGATGGAAGAAAGATTATTATCAAAAGGCAACAGCCAAAGCAACTCTGTATTATTTGTTACATCCAGACTTCCGATGGGATTAATAAAGGTTACTAAAGTATCTAAAGCTGTGTTTTGAGATACATCAATAGAGCCAAGCTCATTGTCACCCAAATGCAAGTAATTCAGTGCTGTCAGATTGGTTAAATCAATAGCAGTAAGGTCATTTTGCCAACAGCTTAGCCAAACGAGCGCTGTGTTTGCTGTGAGGTCAACCGATGTGAGGGCATTCTGATTCACATCAAGTCTGGTCAGATTCACGAACGCTTCGATCCCTGTGAGGTCTGCAATCCCTTGATTTGCCAGGGATAATTTTCCCGTAAAGGCTACTGCTTCGCTCACCTGTATTTCATCGTCATCGTTGGTATCAATGATCGGTGTGTGGGCAAGTAAGGCTGCTTTAAAGTTGGCGTCCGGGATGCTTACATTTTGAGCATGGACATACGGCATGGTTGCCACCACTGTGATGGCTAAATACACGATTCGTTTGACTAAGGTAGTTGTCATGGCATTGCGATTTTGTTTGACCCAAAGTCACCTAAATGCCATGAAATTTTACCTGACCCTGTGGGTTAGTTTTTTCAAAATAGTGCCGAAATAAACCCTAACAGGGTTTAGAACCCTGTTAGGGTTTAGACAGTTAGTCAAAAAGTAGCGGGTGTATTCCTCGAATGTCCTGAAATGAGGAGTGAAAATCCAAATATGCTTTTCTATTTCCAAACCATTCCAGCACTTCATCTCTACTTAGTTTGGTTGGTCGATCAACCAGATGACTTTGATAGGATGAATGTGGCCACTCCCTAAAGTCATCAATCAGTCGGTGCTTTTGGGGATTGGAATGTATATAGTACACAAGTGCTGAAAAGTAAGCATCGTTTGTCACCGCAATCCTCCTGAATGGCAATTCCAATAGCTTCCCCGTTCGATCATTTTCTTTGTTGATAGCCTGAGAATACCCATTGAAAAAATGGGAGAATTGGCTTGAAACTATTTTTGAAATAGCCCTGTCAGGGTTCAAAATCCTGACAGGTTTTAATGACGCAAATATTTCATCTTCAGATTTCATTCGAATTAAAAAGTGAAAATCATTCTTTAGAAAACAATATGCGTACGTGTCAGCAATGGGCGAAATGTACTTGTCGTACTTCAGGAGAAAGTACGAATAGTTTCTGTCATGCTTAAAAATCGTCTCCCCATTAATGCCACGATTATAAATGTGGTAGTAGGTTTCTGGATGAAGTGGGATGACATTTTTCATACACTCAACATTAACCCTGTTAGGGCTTTAAACCCTAACAGGGTTGTTTGTCCTACGATGTTTTCAACATAAACTGAAATGCCTCTTTCCTATTGCCAACGCCCATTTTGGAGTACGCATTTCGCAAATGAAACTTTACCGTACTCACAGAAATAAAAAGCTTATCAGAAATTTCGGGGTTAGACTTTCCTTCTATGCTCAGCCGCAGGGCGTCAAACTCCCGATCCGTTAAGGGGGTATGAAGCTTTTCGTTCAAGTCTTTCAAATCCATCTCCACGGCCAGCTCCGCAGGGCTGGAATGGAGCTCCATGAATCGCTTTTTCAGCGCCTCCACCTGAAGCTCCTGAGCTTCTCTTTCTGCTCGCAGTTTTTTGTTTCGCTGGGTGTAGAAAACAGCCAAGGCGACAATGGTCATGAAGGATCCTATGCCAATAGCTAGTTGGGCATTACGTGATTTTGCGAGGTTGGCCATTTGCAATTCATTTTCCAATGAAAGCCGCTCAATTTCGGCTTCCTTTTTGGCGGTCTCATATTTTGTCTCCAACTCGGCTACTCGCTCTTTTACTTCTACCCCGTTGAGCGAATCGGACAAAACCATATACTGAGACAGGTAGCCAAGTGCTTTTTGGTAATTACCTCTTTTTTCCTCGCTCTTGTGTAAAATGTCGTAAGACCTTTTCAGGCTATTTGGATATCCATTTTCCACAGCAAAAGTCCTTGCCTGATTGGCATAGTCCAGCGATTGTGCCGGTTCATTGAGTGCCAGCTTCGCAGATGCCATGGATAGTAAGGTAAAAGCCACTTCTTCCTGATTACCAACCTTTTTTGCAAGATGGTAAGCCGTCTGATAATGCATAAAAGCCGCTTCGAAATTTGATTGTTTTTCAAGCACACGACCCAGGGTGTTTTCTGCATAGATCAGCGTAGTGGTGTCACCCAGATCTTCAAAATACTTCACAGATGCATTCAAATTGGTGATGCCCAGGTCTAAGCTATCAATGTCATTGTAAACCAGAGCAAGGCGCAAGTGATTATATGCCATACCAGAATTATCGCTCAGTTCCTTTGATATTTCAAGGGCTTTTTTGGTCAGGTCAATGGCTTTGGAATAATCACCCAATTGATAATGGATACCCCCTGCATTGCCGTAAATCTTCCGAATCGACTCTTTCATTTTGGGGTGCTCATTCCCTTCGGCCAGATTAATGGCCCGGTAGTAGGCTGCCAATGATTCTTCATATTTGGCCATGCCCATGTACACGAGTCCGCGTGTATTATTCACTTTCACCAGGATTAGGTCCAATTCCGCTGCAGAACCAATCTCCTCCGCCTTATCAAGAAAAAGAAAGGAGCTATCAGCATTTCCCATTTGTCCATAGCAAATCCCAATACTCACATAATAATTCGCGGCAATTGAATCAGCCACCGAAGGGACATGCTCCTCTGCCTCTCGAAGGATTTTAAGGGCCGTCATCGGATTATCAGCATTCATAAACTCATCAATCGCTTGCTGCACCTCTGCGCTTGGATTTTGTCCAAAGGAGCAAATCGAACAGACGATGGCTAGGCAGGTAACTAATGGCTTCATCCAACCAATTTAACCAACCCCGGAAATACAATCAATAGAATGAGAAATAACAATTGAATAATTACAAAAGGAATGATGCCTCTATAGAGGTGACTGGTCTTCACTTCCGGTGGGGCCACTCCCTTCAGGTAGAAAAGCGCAAATCCAAATGGGGGCGTGAGAAAGGAAGTTTGAAGGTTAACCGCCAGCAAAATCCCAATCCAGATCAGATCCACCTCCAGCGCCACAAAAATGGGAGCTACCACCGGCACAATGATGAACACAATCTCAATGAAGTCAATAAAAAACCCGGCGATAAAAACCACGATCATGACCACTATCAGGAAACTGCTGGCATCCAGGTTGGCATTTTCAATGAGTGCGAGTAAAAATTTGTCCCCTTCCAACCCTCTGAACACAAGAGAAAATGCGGTGGCACCTACCAGGATCATAAAGACCATTGAGGTGAGCATAGTGGTTTCTTTCATCACCTCTTTCAGCATGGAGAGGTTAAATTTCTTACTCACCACCGCCAGGATCATCGCTCCGAATGCCCCCACACCGGCTGCCTCGGTAGGAGAGGCAATTCCTGCGAAAATTGATCCCAAAACGATGACGATTAGCAAAAATGGAAACAGGAACGATTTAACTACTTCTTTAGAAAAGCCCGCATCCCTGAACGCCTGAATTTCCTCTCTCGGAACAGCCGGTACGAGTGCCGGTTTCAACTGACCCATCGCCAGAATGTAGAGGAGATAAAAGACCACCAATCCAACGCCGGGCACCACAGCGGCCAAAAACAAATCGCCCACCGAAACATTCAGCACACTCCCAAGCAACACCAAAACCACCGAGGGAGGAATAATCTGCCCCAGTGTTCCCGAAGAGGCGATCACCCCCGTACTCAGCTTTGGGGAATAGCCTTTCTTCAGCATGGTTGGCAAGCTGATTAGCCCCATCGTCACCACCGTGGCACCAACAATCCCCGTGGAAGCTGCGAGCATCGCCCCTACCACCACCACTGCTATGGCCAAACCTCCTCTGATGTTTCCAAAAAGCATGCTCATCGTATGTAGCAACCTTTCTGCAATGCCGGACTTTTCCAGCATCATGCCCATGAAGATAAAGAGCGGCACGGCCAGTAATACGAAGTTTTGCATGGTGCCAAAAATCCTAAGTGAGAGGAGGTAAAAAAAGTCTGAATCAAATACGATTAGCCCCACAATCACAGACAAGCCGCCCAACGTAAAGGCCACTGGATAGCCAAAAAGAATGGCCAGAAAAATGACTCCAAACAAGATAAGTGGCAGGTACTCAAGCATAGCCCATGATTTTTCGGATGGACTTTAATGCTTCAGAAATTCCCTGAAGCCCCAGCAAAAGGAATCCGGCAGGGATAGCTCCCTTTACTAAATACCTAGCAGGCAAACCCCCTGGATCAGGGCTTGTTTCCAAAACTGAAAATGAACTCCCCACGAAAGAAAGCGACTCATAAAAAGCCACAGCACAGAATGGCAGCAAAAGTCCAAGTGTACCGATCAGGTTTATCCAGCCTTGCGTCTTCTTTGAGAATCGCTGATAAAAAACATCCACTCTCACGTGCTTATCTTCTTGCAATGTCCAAGCAGCACCCAGCAGAAAGATGACAGCAAATAAGTGCCACTCCAGTTCAAAAGAGGCCGCTGAGGTGATGCTGAAAATATAGCGCATTGCCACATCTACCACTATTACCAGCACGAGTACCAGACTCAGCCATGAGACGGCTCTTCCAATAATCGAATTTATACGATCAATGTTCTTCATTGAATTTGAAAATCATTTGTGCAGGTGTGAACACCGGGATCAGATCATGAGATGGAAAATCGGTGACGTTTTGCGTCACAAAGGCATCACACCCATTTTCAACGGCTGTGTAATAGAGAATGGCATCTTCCATATCTTTGAAATTGGATTGCATGGCAGTGGCGATAGCTTGCCTGGATGTAGGGGCTTGATCGACAAGTTCATTCAATCGAAAAATAGCTTTGCACCGGTCCTCACGATCAACTTTCTCCTTTTCCAAAATGTAAAGAACAGTTTGGATACAGGAAATGGAAGTGATTAAGTCAAGTTTCTGATTAATACATCTCAGAAAAAAGTCATAGACGATTTCTGCCCTGCTCCGGCTCAAAGCTTGATCAAGGAAGACATTTGTGTCTATGAAGTACTTAGGCATGTTTTTGATGTGCCCAATTCCGAATTTCCTTCTTCCAATCCACTTCACTCTCCCTTTTTCGATCAGCAGGAATTAGATTGGCTAGGAAATCAAGAGCTTCCTGCTTTTTTGATCGCTCTTTCTCTATTCGCTCTTCAAGACCACTTTGCATGAGTGCCGAAAGTGATCTCCTTCTTTCCTTGCTCGCCTTCTTGCCCTTTTCGATATAATCCTTACGGATGCTCAGCGTAACTTTATTCTTCATTCTTCTCGTACTTTATTTCGTCCATATCTTCAGCCAAACACTCTTCCACCAACTGAGATAAGCTGATGCCCTTGCTTTTGGCAAAGGCCTTGGCTCGGACTATGAATTCATCCTCCCAATATACAGTCACCTTTACTTTTTTCCGTATGTTTTCCATTGATACGTATAAAACTAATTCAAACATTTCACGCCTCCAAATGCCTACCTTTGTGCCCATGAAGGACATCCGAAAGGAATCGTTGGAGAGCTTGATCACCTACTTTGAGGGAATCGGAGAAAAGAAATTCCGGGCCAAGCAGGTATGGGAATGGCTCTGGGCAAAATCTGCTCGTTCTTTTGACGAAATGTCCAATCTATCAAAGTCCATTCGGGAAAAGTTGAGTCAGGATTTTGTCATCAATCCAATCAGAATTGACAATTCTCAGCTATCCAATGACGGCACCATCAAATCTGCCT